>CALAIJ010000193.1 GCA_937923365.1 uncultured Sulfitobacter sp. | reverse complement strand
GGGGGCGGCGGTTAGCCTCAAGTGCTGGATTGCCCAGCAGCACGGGTCAACCTGTCCCCCTGTGACGCCCTATGAGACGGCTCAGGCGATGACCGATGCCCTGCGGCAAGAACTGGCGCCCTTCACACCTCCTTCAGCGCTGATTATTGGCGCGTTGGGCCGCGTGGGCACGGGTGCTGCTGATTTGCTGAAAGCCATGAATGCCCCTGTGACCGGATGGGACATGGCCGAGACGGTTCATGGCGGGCCATTCCCTGAAATCCTGACGCATCCGCTTTTTATCAACTGCATCCTTGCAGGCGACAGCACGCCGCCTTTCGTGACGCCTGATGCCCCTACGGCTGACCGTGCGTTGCGCGTGATCGGCGATATCGCATGTGATCCTGACAGCGCCTTTAACCCTGTGCAGGTTTACGACCAGACCACCACATGGGCCGCGCCTGCGCGCCGCGTGCATGACGTGCCGCCGCTGGATGTCATGGCGATCGACAATCTGCCGTCGATGTTGCCACTGGAAAGCTCGGAAGACTACGCAGGCCAGCTGTTGCCGACCCTGAGGGCGCTCGGCACGGATGCAAGTGGCGTCTGGTCGCGCGCGCGCGATACATTTGAGCGGCACCGCGATGCGCTTTAGCTGAAGATCCGGTAGTAGAGCCAGTCGGGCAGAAACTGCGAGCCGCGAAACAGCAGCGAAAACAGCGTGGGAAAGCTGCGTTTGAACCGGTCTGACCCCATGTGGTCAAAGACGATCCCCGCGGCCTCTTCCGGCGCCATCAGGAACGGCATCTTGAAGTCGTTCTTTTCGGTCAACTGGGTCTTGATAAAACCAGGGTTCACAACCTGCACCTGCACACCGGTGGTGCGCAAATCAGCGTACATGCATTCGGCCAATGACATGGTCGCAGCCTTGGATGCGGTATACCCGATGGAGCGCGGCAGCCCGCGAAACCCCGTCAGGCTGGAGGTAATCACGATATGCCCCGCGTCCCGCGCGACCATGTCCGGCACCACCTGCCCCATAACCCGCATAAGGCCGGTAAAGTTGATGTCTGCCATGGCATTGGCTTGATCCGCATCCCACTCTTGTGCGCCGAAGGGCCAGTAGACCCCTGCCAGAAACACGACCCCGTCAACCTGGCCAACTGCCTTTGCCGCCGCAATGACACTGTCGTTGTCGGCCACATCGATGGTCTGGTAGCTGGCCTTGCCGGGCAAAGCGGCGGCAACCTCTGCCAGCTTGTCCTCTGATCGGGCCGAGACAATAACCTCCGCGCCAGATGCGGACATCTTGCGGGCAAGGGCCGCACCCAACCCGTCACTGGCCCCGATGAGCCAATAGCGTTTACCTGCCCAATTCTTCATGGAGCGGGCCGGATCGTCGCAACCAGTTCCGCCACGCGCAGACCGAATTTGCGAAACTGGCTGCGGTTTATGATGGCTCCATCAGGCGTCAGATACATCCAGTCGACGGTGTTAAGCACATGACCGCCCGCCTCCTCCGGCAGTTTGATTTTGTAAAGCATGCGCGTGGCGGACCCTGCCTGCATGCCGATCCCTTCGCCGGGAACGTCCGGTGCGGTGGACCGGAACGCGCCGTCCTCGCCCAGATGGATTGTCCACTCACGGTCCTGCGTGGATCCGTCATTGTAGCGAAAGTGCTCTTTCATGACGCCTGTGTCGCCGTCCCACGTGATGTCGAAATCCGCCGCAAAGCTGGAGGTAACACGCCCCATCGGCCCGTAAATAACACCCTCACAGATCATCTTGCCCGTCAGGTGTTCTTTAAGATCAAACTGGGGAAACCCGTCTGCGTAATCCTCAGGCTTCTGGCCCGGAAACTCGGCCAGAAACCGGCGCAACAGCACCAGACCAAGCACAAGCAGGCCACCCAGCAAAAAACAAACAAACAGTTCCATCAGGCCTCCCAGCCGTCTTTGATCCGCATTAACATCGCAATAGCTATCAGCTTCAGTGCGCAGGGCAAACCGGCGTAAAGCCAGATCAGCAAAGACACTGCCTGCGCGGGCGGTGTCGTGGTGTCAGCCTGCAATCCAGCGCCCTCTAGTAGGGGAAGTAGGGCAATTGCCGCCAATGCCAACGTAAATTTCGCAACAAATGACCACAACCCGAAGCCCTCAGCCGCCGAGGGCGAGATTTTGGCCATCCGTGTCGCGAACATCGCAGGCAGTAATGTCAGGTCCGCGCCCAATGCAGCACCGGACGCCAGACAGACCAGTGCAAAGAGCCAATGGTCGCCCGCGCCCAGAAATAACGCGCCGCCAAAGGCCGCAATCGCCAGTATCATCGCGATCAGCAAGACCTGCCGTGGCCCGTGGCGCTGTGCCTGCATGCTCCAGAAAGGTGCGGCCACTGCTGCCGACAAAAAGAACAGCAGCAACAACGGCCCTTCCCAACCCGGGGCTTCCAGCGCACGCTCCACATAAAACAAAAACAGGGTTGAGCTGACAGCCACTGGCGCCGCATTGACCAGACCGATCAGCAACAAACGACGCGCAACGGCATCTTGCAGGATTGTTGCAAATCCCGTGGCCTGCGGCAGGTCAGCTGCGCGCCATTCGCCACGCATTGCCAGAACCGCCGCACCTGCAAGCACCGCAAAGCCCACGGCAAAGCCTGCAAACGGCGCGTCCAGCCACAGCCCCAGGCTGACAGGGGCGACGGATGCCACGCAGACGCCCAGCAGCGCGCCGGTTTCGCGCCAGCGCGCCAGCAACAAATGGCCCTGACCGCCCATGCCACCCGCCTTGGCCACGCCTTGGGCGTAAAAGCAGATCGTCAGAAAGCTGAAGGCCGAAAACACCAGCGTCAGCATCGCGCCAAACCAGATAAGCGGCGACACAGGCGGCGCAACCGCAAACAGTCCAAGCATCCCCAAAGCCATGACACTTGTCGCCACGCCCACGGCCAGCCCGCGCTGGTGCCGCAGCCGTTCCGACAATCGGCCCAGCAACGGGTCCTGCACCACATCCAGAAGACGCAGGCAAAACAGCACCGTGCCCAAAGCCGCAAGCGACACACCGTATTCATCCACATAGAATTTGGGCGCGTGGATGTAGATCGGCAGCCCTGCCGCCGACAGCAGGGCGGCGAACAACGCATAAGACGGCAGCCGCTGCGCCATCATCCCTTGGTAATTTCTTCGGTTGGGGGAACAGGCCGCGCCCGAAACCTGGCACCCTTCCACCACAGCTTAAGCGCCTGCCAATGGATCAGCGCCAGCACGCGGCGCGCGCCAAGCGGGCGGCGCAACAGCGCACGCAAAATGCCTGCATTGCTGAGGCGCGCGCGTTTGCCTGTCAGCGTGGCAATCAGGCCGCCATTACCTTGGGTATAGTCGATCCAGATGCCGATGCGGTCCGCGCCAATATCAAAGCGGAAGGTGTAAGACCCCTCAATGGGCTGAAACGGCGAGACGTGGAAAATCTTGGTGGCATCCAGACGGTCCTCCGGCCCGATGGGGCGCAGATCGTCGTGGTGACACAGATACGAATGACGGTCCCCGTAGGTGTTGGTGACCTCTGCGATCACCACTGTCAGGGCACCTGCCCCGTCACGGCACAGCCAAAAGCTGACCGGATTGAAGACATATCCCAGCACGCGCGGCTGGGCGAGGATTTCAATCCGCGCAATCCCGTCGATCCGGTGCTGGGCCAGCACATCGCGCACCCATGCGGCCCCGCGCCCTTGTTTGGGCGCCCCCCCATGGTCGCTATCTTGCAGCGACGTGACGCCGCGCCGGTTGCGGGCAAACAGCTTGGGCGTGTCGGGTGCAGCCTCTGCGTCCATCAGCACATAGTCGATCCCGTATCGAAAGCCGTTCTCCACCGCACCACGGCGCCCGTGGTAGGTATGACCTGCGATATGATCGACGTGCCCCACTACTCGGCGGCCAAGGGCATGGCGGGCAGACCTTCGATGGCACGCACAACGTCGATGGCCGAGGACAGCCCGTCCTCGTGAAACCCGTGTTTCATCCATGCGCCGCAGAACCATGTGGCCTGCGTGCCGTTGAATGCCGCGATCTTCTTTTGTGCTGCCAGCGCATCCAGATCGTAAACCGGATGGCGCAGCGTGACCTGATCATAGATCAGTTCCTGCCTGATTTCGCGCGCTGTGTTGAGGCTGACAAAATGCGGATCATCCATCGGGATGGGCTGTAACGAGTTCATCCAGTAGGTCAGATCTATGGTGTCCGCTGACGCCCCTGCATCTTCGGTATAAACCCAGGACGCCCATGTCTTGCGGCGCTTGGGCATGACGCTTTCGTCTGCGTGCAACGTGACGTCGTTGGGCTGGTACCGGATCGCTGAGAGGGCATCTGTCTCTTGCCGGGAGGCATCGCTC
>CALAIJ010000192.1 GCA_937923365.1 uncultured Sulfitobacter sp. | reverse complement strand
GCGCGCCACGGTGCGGTTGATTTCATTGTCTTCAACAAGCAGCACGTGAGAGGGGCGCGGCACATCTCCCACATTGGTGCTTTCCTCTGTTGTTGTTGGGGCATCTGTCGGCTGGACCGGGAAGCGGACTGTGAAAGTGCTGCCGTGACCCTCCGTGCTTTCAACATCGATCCGCCCTCCAAGCGCAGTCACAAACCGCCTTGCGATACCAAGGCCGAGCCCAGTGCCGCCAACATCGCGGTCATAGGAGACATCGCCCGTTTTGAAGTCATCAAAAATTTGTTTCTTGAGATCCTCAGATATCCCGGCGCCCGTATCCGTTACGGCGATCTCAATCTCTGAGGCGTTGTCAGGAGCATCCAGAATTTGAACCTCCACAGAGACCCGCCCCTGCTGGGTGAATTTGACGGCGTTTCCGATGATGTTCATCAGAATGTGCTGAATCCGTTCCTTGTCAGCGTGGATCCAATCGAGTTTTTCGCCAGACCACCCCCACTCGAGGACAGTGTCGTTTGCAGATGCAGCGCCACCCTGATTGTCGACAATATCTTGTAGCAGCGTGCTGATGTTCATAGGAACGGGCCGCAATGTGAGTTTGCCCGCGTCGTATTTGGTGATGTCGAGCACATCAGAGATATGGCTCATCAACAACTTGCCAGAGGTTTCCATGTTCTTGATATAGCGCCCTTGGGCTGCACTCAGGCGGGTGTCTCGCAGCAAGGTAAGATTCCCAAGCAAACCGTTCAGGGGAGTCCTGATCTCATGGCTCATGGTCGCAAGAAAGTTCGTCTTGGCCTTTTCTCCGGCAAGCGCGCGATCTCTGGCAGCGACAAGGTCTTTTTCTGCCGCAACACGGTGAGAGATGTCACGCAAGAAGGAGATAAAGATCTCACCCTCCTCCGTTTCCGCGGATTGAATGGCGAACTCCACCGGGAACACCTCCCCGTTGGAACGCTTGGCTTCCAATTTGATGCGACCTTTGCCTACCACGCGCTTCTCACCAGAATCGCGCATCCGTTGCATGCCTGCATCATGGGCCGCCCGGTGGTGATCCGGAACAATCAGCGCCCCCAGCTCGCTGCCAATTGCTTCCGCTGCAGAATAGCCAAAGATCTGTTGGGCGGCTTCGTTAAAGTCCAGAATCTCGCCATTGTCATCGCAGACAATCACTGCATCAAGGGCGGTGCTGGTGACGATATTCATCCGTTTGCTGGCCTGAATGGCCTGACTGCGCCGCCGGATATTTACGCGGTTGAGGCGCCCTAAATAAAGCGCGAGCAAAACCAACGCGATCAACAGAACGCTCACGCCAATGGCCAGTTGGGTTAGTGTGACTGAAATATTGTCACGGCGTTTGTCGGATTCAGAGGCAAAGTAGTTGAGGCCAGAATTCGAAAGCCTTCTGACGTTGGCCCGGATTTCAGAGGTCTGCGCCGCCAGTTGCGGTAAAGCCGCGGTCAGCTTTGGATCATCGGCATCAATTTCTTTAACCGTGTTTTCCAGAAAAGAATTGATTGCTGCAAGGTTGTTTGAAAATTCAGGCAGTTCACGCAGCGGTGCGTAGATGGATGCCTGCCCCAGAGTGCTGATTCTACTGTAGAAAATATCAAAGGAACGGCGGAGAGACTTCAGATCAGGTGCCGCCTGACGTACACTTTCTTCAAGTTTGATCTCAAATTCTAGAAACTCTACTTCGGTCTGTGAAAGGGTCCATTGTACGTTGTCCGAGCTTGCGGATCTCAGAAGCCGCAGATCGCTGACCACATTGATGGCCAGAAATGCGACGGACAATAGACCGATGATCGCCAGACAGGTCGATAAGATCAGCTGATTGCGAGAGGCTTTACTGTTTTTCCTGAACACGGCTGTTCTCCTCAACACGACAAAGCTGCCGGAAGGCAGCTTTGAAGGAACTTGCCGCTCAATCTATAGCTTCGATCCGATCGAGTTGCCAAATACTACGTGAATAGATGACTTCTGTACGATAGTCCGCATCGGAATCATACGGGTAGATGATCCAAAGCGGCCCCTTGTCACGCACGGACATAGCATCGCCATTCAGACGATAGGCAACCAATGCGCCACCTTCCACTGCATCACTCATCGGTACTTCGACGGTGTAGTCATTGATCGCTGATGCACGCAGTATGGTGCCCTCGATCCCAAGCTCCTCAACGAGTGCTTTAAGGGAAACACCCTGAAAGACCTGCATGCCTTCGGTCCAGATGGTTGTCGTTTCTATGGTGGTCGTGCCCATCGCTTCAAGCATCTCAAGATCAAGTCGAGCAGTCTGATCAACGTTTGTTTTCACAACATTGCCTGACACTGTCAGCACAACGTCACCCGCAGGTGTAGGCAGGTCTTCTGCAAAGACCGCGGCAGCAGAAAATGCTGTCATCACAGCCGCAAGGTAAATGGTTCGCAACATTTGAACATCCTTTCAAAGTTGGCCCTACATCGCATGAATATATGTGGCGACCCAAACGGACAGACGGATAGCGACCTATCCTTTCGGATAGGTTCGCTTGCGAGTCCAGATTAACATGTTGATTTATAATGTATTTGCAGCGCGATCGCCGCCTCAATATGCGCCCTTTCCAGTAGCGACCGCACGGAAAGTCTTCAAGATCAGGGCAATGTCGAGCAGTACAGTTCGGGTAGCCGCATAAGAAAGGTCCATTTCAACCATTTCATCAAACCCAACTGTTGCCCGGCCGGAGACTTGCCAAACACCGGTGATCCCTGGTTTCACGTCCAGACGTCCCATCGCGCGCTCTGGATAAAGAGCAACTTCACTCGGAAGCGCCGGACGTGGACCGACAATCGCCATCTCGCCACGCAAGACATTTAAGATTTGAGGCAGCTCATCAATTGACGAGCGCCGGATGAAACGCCCTACGCGGGTGACGCGCGGATCATTGCGCGATTTAAAGCACGCGCCTTCGCGATCAGATGTTGAAAGCAAAGCCGCACGGCGCTGCTCGGCGTCCGTTGCCATGGAGCGAAACTTGAACATCGTGAAGGGATTACCATTCAAGCCGATCCGGGTCTGTTTGAAGAATACAGGCCCCCTGCTGTCCGCTTTGATGGCAATTGCCGTGAGGAGCAGGATCGGAGAAAGCATCAACAGAGCGGTCAAAGAAACTGCGACATCAAGAATACGTCTTGCACCAGGTGCGACAGGCATCCCCTTTGCGGCGGTCATGGCGGCATGGGCGAGGAAGGTGAAGTTGCCCGCAAGGTAGCGCTTTGCCATGCGGCCTGGCTCTTGAAGAAGGCGCCATGCCCATTCCATTCTGGCCCGACGTACAATCTTTGGGGCACGCGCGACTGCCCCGGCAAGAAAATCGAACAGGGCGCCCACACCCATCGTCAACGGCGCGTTAAGCAGATGGGCATGTTTGTCGAGCCAGAGTTCCTGCATTGGCACGCCAAGGGCGACCAGAACAATGTCAGCGCCACTCTCATTAATATCAGCGATGACAGCCTCGGAATGTTGAGCGCCCTGATATCCATCGCGGGTGCCTACGATGCGCAGGCTTGGGGTCTGGTGGATCAAATTGGCGGCCGCAGCATCCGCCACACCCGGCTTTCCGCCAAAGAGATAAACCGACTTACCTCTCTTGGCCGCCTCTTTCAGCAAAGCTGGAACGAGGTCCGTTCCGTTAAGGTTTTCAGTAAGTGTTTGGCCCGTCATCTTCGCGGCCAATTCCACCCCGATACCATCTGCCAGCAGAAGGTCGGCATGTGATACCGCGCGGGCATAGGCCGGATCATGGCGGCGCACATTGCAGCAATGCGCGTTCATAAAGTACGCTCGGCGGTGCCCCGGTGCGAGTAAGTTCTCGATCGCTTGCTCGGTTGTCCCGTCTGCAAGGGTAAGATCAAGCGCTGGCAGGTAAACATCTGATAAGACGTTCGGATTTGCGATTGTGTAGTTAGAAAAGTCAGCTTCAAAGTAAGTACGTGTCATTGGTTGGGTCCTCGATTGGGTTTCAGTTGCGCTTTAACTGACCCAGCTCCACGCGCCGCTCAACGGAGCGGAAGGACAGGCGAATGGCACTTCCGTGCAAGGCATTAATCTTGCGGTTTATGATCCTATCCGATGGGCGAGTAGCCTATCCGAACGCCCTCTTTTCATGCCTCATTTTGGCGCGATTTTTGACGTGCATCAGACTTAGTCAGAGGCTACCAATAGAACCAACGGAGGAATGAGTGATGCGTGTATTGATCGCCGACGACCATGACTTGTTGCGTGATACACTTGTTCTGTTTCTTGCAGGGCAAGGAGATATCCAAACAGAAACCGCCGCCGATCTCGCCGGCGCACATAAGCTCATTGAGAGCGAAGAAACCTTTGATCTGATCCTTCTTGATCTGAACATGCCGGGTATGAATGGCCTCGATGGGCTAAATCGAACATTGGCGATGAATGGTGGACAGCGCGTTGCATTGCTTTCTGGTGAGGCGACCAAAGAGATCGCCGAACAGGCTCTGGAAGCCGGTGCCGCAGGTTTTGTACCAAAGACCTTACCTGCCAAATCCATGATCAACGCCGTCAAGTTCATGGCGATGGGCGAACAATATGCTCCTATCGATTTCATGACCGCTGTAGATGACACGCCCACGCACCCGCTGGCAGAAAAGCTGACAACGCGGGAACTGCAGGTCCTCAAAGGATTGACCGAGGGCAAATCAAACAAAGAGATTGCGAGAGATCTGGATATCACGGAACCGACGATCAAGCTGCATATGAAGACGTTGTATAGAAAGCTGGACGTCGCGAACCGAACGCAAGCCGCGCTCATTGCACGCGAGGCCGGACTTTTCTGACCTATCCGTTTGGATAGCAAAAGTTTCAAATGTTCCACTGAACAAGCCGTGCGCGTGGGCGCGGTCCGGGATCTTTTCAGATAGTTCATTGTGCAAAGGAGACGCACAATGACCCTGCAAGGAACCTATCATGGCATTGCCAGCCCCAAACGTGCAACGCGCCGCCCCTCTCTGAGGCGTGTTGTGATGGGCGGTCGTATTGGCGACCTTGGCCGCTTTCCACGGTATCTCTCGCTTGCCATTCTTGGTAGCACGCTGATTTGGGCACCAATATCCGGGTATTTGCGCACCGCACCGTTAAGCTTCAAGTCCCACACCTCGCTCATATTGCCTGGTTCCGGCGCATCGGCTTCCATGAATCTAAATGGCATCGGGCAGGCGTCGTCTTATGCAAATTCCGCGTTCTCAAGCAATTCGGTTAGCCCCACGGAGACATATAAACGTCTTATCGGAGCTGACCGTATCATTGATGCTGCGGCCAGCTCCTTGGGCATCAACGGCAAGAGCTTTGGCAAACCCCGGATCAACCTCGTGGATCAAACCAGCCTCATTCATCTGGAGATCACCGGAGGAACGCCTGAAGAGGCGCAACGACGGGGTGACGCCTTGCTGGCCGCGTTCTTTGCTGAACTTGACGCCTTGCGTTCCGATGAGCAGGCCACCCGCGAAGACAGCGGGCTCGCCGCTATCGAAGATTACCGAAACTCTGTTGCCGCCACACGCTTTGATATTGCAAAACTTCAACAGGAAAGCGGATTGGTCTCGGCAGAGCAATATGACGCAATTGTCGAAGCAACCCGAACACTCGACAGTCAAGTCAAAGATCTCGCGGCGCAACTGAGTGAAAAGCAACAGAATGTCGTCGCACTGGAAGCCACGCTTGGAATTCCAGCAAATGCAGCTGCTGCAACCCTGAAGCTTTATGCGGATTCCGAATTCAACGCGTTGACCGAAGAAGTAGGCAAACATGCCGCCTCTTTGGCTGAAGCGCGCTCCTCCTATGGTGAGGGCCATCCTAAAGTGCAAAGCGCGCGCTTGGCGCATACAGCGGCCTCCTCTGCAGCGCTTCTGCAGGCCGCACAGGTGACCGGCCTTGCTGCTGAGAACCTTCGCGGGCTCGATCTCGCGCCTGCCGGTGCAAGGGCCGACCTGCTGGCGCAGTTGGTGCGCTTGGACGCGGAACGCGCCGGTGCCCAAGAACAATATTCTACCATGTCTGCGCGGCTGAGCGAAGATTTGGGCAAACAACAATCCTTGGCGGCCGCCGCCGCTCGGTTGCAAGATTTGCAACGCGACTTCTCAGTCGCTGAGGCGGTCTTCGCAACGGCAATTGCGCGCACGCAGTCAACCAAATCCGATGTTTATGCGTCCTACCCGCTGGTGCAGGTTCTGGAGGATCCGTCATTGCCGGACAACCCATCCTCACCGAACCGGAAACTTGCCGTGGCAGCCGGGGCGGCAGCGACCTTGATGATGCTCCTTGGCTTGCTGCTTGGCTGGATGCGCTCGGCCCTGATCGGACGGCTGTTGAACAAGCCGCAGGTTACTCCATGACCCCGCAAAACCCTGTGGAACGGATGGTCTACAAGACACTGATCTTAACCTGGCCCTTCTATTCCATTGGCGCGTTGTATGTCGTCGGTCCGGTTCTTGCGTGGATGCTTGGCGCGCTGGCGGCGATTGCTTTGTATCTTGGCCCTGCAATGCGCAGCGACCTCCGCGTGACAGGGACAGTTCCACCTTTGGTTTGGGCCTGGTTCCTTGGTATGTTTGTCATGTTGGTGGCGCTATGGGTCGGGCACCTTGATTGGGGGCTGGGTCTGAAGCAAACGATCAAGTCTTCTATTGGGTGGGCAAAGGGGTGGGCCCTGCTTGCCCTGTTTCCGCTGATTGGGGCTGTCATGCCGATCCGGCGTTCTGTTCTGATCCGAGGGCAATGTGTTATCGGTGCCTGGACACTGGCATTGGCTCCAATTCTTTTGCTCGCACCCTACGTTGGCTTGCCCGAAAAGATCTTCACCTCACCGCTCAAGGCCATCGGTGGGCCGGGCCCTGAGTACTTCAGCGTCTATCTGTTCACATTTGACCCGGCCAGCTGGACACCGCGGTGGCAGTTCTATGCGCCTTGGTCTCCCTTTGCTGCCCTCCTGGGCGTCATCATGGTGCTCTTTGCTCTGGAAGAGGAAGACCGCAAATGGATGCTGGTCGGCGTTTTGGCCGGCGTTTTGATGATCCTGGCGTCAAAATCGCGGATGGGATTGGTGGGTCTTGTCGCCTGCACCATTGCACCACGCATGATGCCACTCATTCTCCGAGGCTGGGCCTGGCAGATCACTGCTGGATTGACCGCTTCGCTGGCCGTTGTGGGAACCGCTCTCGTGACAATCGCGCAAGATGCCGTTTCCACCTTCAAAGGTGCTCGGGCAGACAGCACAAGGGTACGTGAAACCCTGCAACGGATCGCCAGCGAACGCTGGCAGAATGAAGCCGTCTGGTTTGGGCATGGGACAGTGCACCCTGGGTCTCATGCGGTGGAATACATGCCTATCGGCAGCCATCATACTTGGTATGGGTTGCTATTTGTAAAGGGCGTCGTCGGCTTTGCCGCATTGTTCGTGCCGCTGGTTTGGCATGTGTGCTTTAGCATGCTGGACGCGGCCAAACACCCACGTGGCAGGCTCCCGATGGGGATATTGATGACGATTGTGCTGCTTTCATTTGGCGAAAACCTCGAAATCGAAGCCTATATGCTTTGGCCCGGGTTAATGTTGCTGGGCGTACATTTACGGGAAGTTGGTGATGCCCGAAGGAACTGACCACATCATTCGTCTTGGTCTTACAGGTCGTTTCTGATTGACGATGCGACCCTTGTTCGAAGCAAAGCGAAGAGCACATATGGCTGGTTGAATTGGCGTTCCTATGACTGATCCACCAATACCACCGCTTAACTGCAGAAATGAGATCAGCAGTAAAGGAAAGTATCGTGGAACAATCTGTCAACTAAGTCAGCGCAATCTGCCAGCTGTCGCAACCGTCAACTTGGCGACTGAATGTTTCTGGGTAGTTGAGCTAAGTCCGCAGACTATGAGCTTGGCCACCGCAGGAACTGCGTTCGCAGCGAAAGCCCGGTTCGGTGAAGCTGCGTTGCGGTCTGACATGATGAGTATGGGCACTGCCCGAATTGCCCCACTGCGCAGGCCGATCTTCTGCGAACGACCGAACGGCCACAGAGAGCCCAAAGTGCGGGGTTCAGTTCTCACGTAGCGCGCACTTGAGGTCGACGATTGTCGCCGCTTTCAATGTCGCAAATGCAATAGACGGCGCCCAATTCCAGATTACTTTTATCTGGAAATGGGAGGGATAGATGCAATATCGGCCGTCGGACTTAATCAACTTGGAACGGTATCCAATCCATCGCGATGGACCGGCACGGGCTGCATTATTGGCGGGTGTCCAAGAGGATCTGGCACGAGACGGGTGTGCCGTCTTGAAGGGGTTTCTAACACCCGATGGTATTGCCGCGCTGACGCAAGAAGCGATTAGCGTAGCCGACAAAGGCCATAAATCTTTTAGTCGAACAAACGCCTATTTCACGGAAGATGACCCTAGCCTGCCCCATGACGATCCACGCCGACAGTTCTTTGAACGATCCAACGCCTTCATCGCTGCGGACAATTTCGCGAAACACGGCCCATTGCGACAGGTGCATGATTTCGAGGGGTTCGATCAATTCATTCAAGATTGTCTTCAAGAAGAGAAATTCTATCGTTACGCCGATCCCTTGGCAGATGTGATCATTAACATGGCCGATGAGGGTAACGGTTTTCCGTGGCATTTCGATACCAACAACTTCACCGTAACGCTTGCGATCCAGAATGCC
The DNA here is from genome assembly GCA_937923365.1 of uncultured Sulfitobacter sp. GTDB lineage: Bacteria > Pseudomonadota > Alphaproteobacteria > Rhodobacterales > Rhodobacteraceae > Sulfitobacter. The sequence continues at coordinate 6,029 of CALAIJ010000192.1, read as the reverse complement.
GAGGCCGGCGGAGCGTTCGAATATGCCCCTGGCATTCGTGAGGGGGAGGAGAATTTTGCCGAAGTGAAGCGTGTTCTGGAAGGTACATCTGAAAAGGTCACAGTGCTCGAACTGGAACCGGGAGACTTGCAGCTTTTCCGTGGACGTTACTCCCTCCATCGCGTTGCGCCATTGAGTGGTGATCGCCCGCGATTTGTAGCCATCTTTTCCTATGTGGAAGAACCCGGCATGGTTGGTAGCGTTACCCGCACCAAGCAGCTGTACGGCCGGACCCTTCCTATCCACACCGAGAGAGCCGGAAAGCGTGCGGACTCATACATCGATTAACAGCTCCCTTTCAGCGAAGAAGCGCGATGGTACGTTACCAGGACGACCTAAGACAAAGGCCGCTTCGTCCGCTCTGCGGTGGTCATTGTATCACCTATTGACTGCGCAGCCGCGGCGAATGAACGTTAAGCGGGCTGCGGATGCAGCATGGCCGAGGATTGGGCAATGGCCCGTATGAGCCATACCCGCCCGCACTTACAAAAGCAGAACATTCCAAAATTTCCTTGCGGTTCAGGCGTGGTCGGCTGACATCAATCGATCCAGCTTTTACCAGCGCGCAGAAGCAGGGATCAAACGGGAGGCAAAACCTCCAATTATCGATTTATCTTTTGAAATCAATGATTTTTTGGTGCGGTCGGAGAGACTCGAACTCTCACGGGTGTTACCCCACAGCGACCTCAACGCTGCGCGTCTACCATTCCGCCACGACCGCACGCCATGGATGGTGAGACGCGGTTTAGCCACATATGGAACCCACCTCAAGAGGCAAATGTGCAAGAAATCCCTGCACGCCAGATTGTTTTGCCCAAGACGCGGCACCTTGTCGTCTTTGCAGCTTGGGCCTAAACCCTGCCACATGGTGGAATGGATCACATCGGACGGGCTGACGGACTACCGTGCCGCTGAGGCGTGGATGGAGGCGCGTGCAGCAGGCATTGCCGCTGGCACGGCATCCGAGTGTATCTGGCTGGTCGAGCACCCGCCGCTCTATACTGCGGGCACGTCGGCAAAACCGGCAGATTTGACCGACCCCGACCGCTTTGCCGTTTATCCCACGAAACGCGGCGGGCAGTATACCTATCACGGGCCCGGCCAACGTGTGGCTTATGTCATGCTGGATGTGGCGGCGCGCGGCCGCGATGTGCGCTGTTTCGTGCGCCAGTTAGAGGACTGGGTGATTGCCACGCTGGATGAATTCAACCTGCGCGGCGAAATCCGATCGGGTCGCGTTGGCGTCTGGATCGCACGGCCTGACAAGCCCCACTTGCCTGATGGCAGCCCTGCCGAAGACAAGATCGCTGCCATCGGCATTCGCCTGCGCAAATGGGTCAGCTTTCATGGCCTCAGCATCAATGTGGAACCGGATTTAAGTCATTTTGACGGGATCGTGCCCTGCGGAATTTCTGATTACGGTGTAACGTCGCTTGTCGATATGGGGCTTCCTGTGACCATGGCGGATGTAGACGTTATCCTCAGGCGCACATTTGAAGAGACCTTTGGACCGCTGGCCTAGGGTCAGGACCTCTCAATTCTGCACCACTGGTTCGAAAGATTTTTTCCGTGACCATTGCCTGTCAGGGCATCGCTTGCGATGCCCCACAAAAGGAGGCGCATCAGTGCCAGGAACTCTTGTTGAACTTCAAGCAGATGTAACGATCCCCGTCGGGACATTGCCAAAGGGCAATGCCTTGCCGGGCAGTGGTTCACGGGGAAATCCGTCAAATCCCTTTCGGCAGCTTGCTTTGCAAGCGCCTGTCGGCAAGGGGAGGACGCCAAAACCGATTCATTTCAGCGGCATGAGCCATTTGCAATTAACCCGTTAGTTGCTGCATGTCTTCATCCGGGGCTGACGCCAGTTCACGGCTCAAAAGGTCCACAGGACCTTTTGCAAGACGCCGCTCACCCCCTGAACTTTCGCGGTTTTGACGCCAGTGGCGCAGGATGAATGGGTCCTGAACCTAGGGACTGGCTGCGGCAGGGGACATATTCGCAGCGTACCCTTTGACCAGTTCCGCGAAGCCATCTGCGGTAATCGGCTTTTCCGAAAAGGAATACACATTGGGGTCCGCCTCAGCACGGGCGTGATCACTTCTAAGCAGGGATGTCGACAGCATGACGATGATCATCTGTCCTCGCGTGGCAAGATTGCGTGCTGCGTATTGTTCCAGAAACTCGAACCCGCCCATGCCGGGCATATTGATGTCGAGCAGGATCAGCTCGGGCAGGGTCATGGCCTGATCAATATGATCGCCCAGAATATCCAGCGCCTGCTGGCCGTCTTTTGCAACCAGAACTTCATGCACCAGTCCGGATTTGTGGATAACCCGCCGGTGGATGATATTGGTGATGTCGTCATCGTCGACCAGCAACACTTTGTTTATATGCATCACGACCCTGCCCTTTCAGGTGCGGTGAAGGTCAGCGCAAACTCCGTCCACTCCCCCTTCGAACTATCGACAGTGATGCTGCCTCCATAACGCTCCAGCATTTTGCGGATGATGTAGAGGGCAATGCCGGAGCCTTCGGGATGGACATGCGCGCGTTTGAACAAGCCAAACACTTTTTCCGCGTCTTGCGGCAAAGAAAGCCCGCGCCCGTTATCACGGATGCACATCTCCACGCCGTGGGCGCATTTGCGGCTTTGCAGTGTTATCACCGGACGGCGCGCGGGATGTGCGTATCGCAGGGCGTTGGATATCAGATTTTCGAACATGCTGGAAATCTCGAATTCCGGAAACAAGACCGCAGGGGCCGCGCTAAAGTCGATCTCAATCCGCGCCCCTGCCTCGGCAATCTCGCAACTCAGGGCGTGACAGGCCTTTTGCGTGGCGGAGGCAAGGTCGATGACGGCACGGGGGTTCAGCTCTCCCGAGCGGACTTCGGCCACCCGTACCAGCGCCGCCAGTTTTTCGTTGGCCTGCCGACATGCACCTTGCATCCAGCCCAGTGCTTCGGTTGCCTCTTGCGACGGCGTTTCCAGCTCCTCTTCGAGCATTTCCACCAGGTGGCTGAGGTTTGACAAGGGAACCTTGAGGTCATGGGTCGCGATATAGGCCAATTGTTCCAACTCGGCATTCGACCGCTCCAGCTGGGCGGTGCGTTCTTCCAGTTCCTTGTTGATTTCCGCAAGGCGAAGGGACTTTGTAACCTGTTCCGTCACGTCGTTGGACACGCCAATATGGCGCAGCACCTCTCCGTCAGTGTCACGTTGGAAAATCGCATCATTGCTACGCAGCCAGACTGTGGACCCGTCGCTGGCAATGGCGCGATATTCAATGCCTGTGGTCACCCCGTCATCGAGCGATTTCAGGCTTGCAAAATAGCGTCCAAGGCGCGGCAGGTCATCGGGGTGGATCAGGTTGGGCAGAACATTTTCGCCCATTTCCAGAACCTCTTCGGGAGAGTACCCCAGCAAAGCACCGATCGAATTGTTCGAATATTCATTTGTTTCGTGCTTATGATTGTAAATATAAAGTATGCCCGGCACCAAAGAGACGATCTGTTCGTAGAACTGAATGGCATCGAATTCATCCTTGAACGGAGCCCGCAACGCTTGCGCGTCTATAGAATTGGCGATTTGTTGCATGTGATCTCTCCGGTTATCAGGGTGTGCGGACCCTAACGCCGTTGATCTTAACCTGAGATTAATGCGTCAGATGACATAGCTGGGGCCCGCCCAAAGCGGCAAAAAACTGCATCATTCCAGCCCCGAAACCGGCCAAAGCAAAAGATATCGACCCAACCCGTTCAAACATTCTCTGAAAAGGCCCGAAAAATGTGGCCTGCGGCAAACGCGCCCATTGCCCCCAGCGGCACTGGGCTTTAGAACGACAGCGACTCCACAGGTGGGAATGCCAACAGCCCATGTGTGTCCAACTCTAATCAGGAGGCAAGAGCATGGCAGACGCAGCCATCCAAGGCCACGACCACCACGACGAACGCGGGTTTTTTACCCGGTGGTTCATGTCCACAAACCACAAAGACATCGGTATTCTGTATCTGATCGTCTCGGCATTCGCGGGTTTCATCTCCGTTGCTTTTACCGTCTACATGCGGTTGGAGCTGATGGAGCCTGGTGTGCAGTACATGTGCATGGAAGGCGCGCGCATGTTCGCCGATTCCGCGGCAACCTGTACGCCTAACGGGCACCTTTGGAATGTTTTGATCACCGGTCACGGCATTCTTATGATGTTCTTTGTTGTTATTCCGGCGCTTTTCGGCGGTTTCGGCAACTATTTCATGCCTTTGCAGATCGGCGCGCCGGACATGGCGTTCCCGCGCATGAACAACCTGTCGTTCTGGCTTTATGTGGCTGGTACAACGCTGGCGGTTTGCTCGGTCATCATGCCGGGCGGCAACGGTCAGGCGGGTTCTGGCGTGGGCTGGGTCCTTTACCCCCCTCTGTCAGTGCGCGAAAGCGGCATGTCGATGGACTTTGCCATCTTTGCGGTCCACGTATCCGGTGCCTCCTCCATCCTTGGCGCGATCAACATGATCACGACATTCCTGAACATGCGTGCCCCCGGCATGACCCTGTTCAAGGTGCCGCTGTTCAGCTGGTCGATCTTTGTGACCGCTTGGTTGATCCTGCTGTCCCTGCCCGTTCTGGCGGGTGCGATCACCATGTTGCTGATGGACCGCAACTTTGGCTTTGCCTTCTTCGACCCAGCAGGCGGCGGTGATCCGGTGCTTTACCAGCACATCCTGTGGTTCTTTGGTCACCCCGAAGTCTACATCATCATCCTGCCGGGCTTTGGTATCATCAGCCACGTGATTGCGACGTTTAGCCGTAAGCCCGTGTTTGGTTACCTGCCCATGGTCTGGGCGATCATCGCGATTGGTGCATTGGGCTTCGTCGTCTGGGCGCACCACATGTACACGGTGGGTATGACCCTGAACCAGCAGGCCTACTTTATGCTGGCGACGATGGTCATTGCGGTGCCGACAGGTGTGAAGGTGTTCAGCTGGATTGCTACCATGTGGGGCGGCTCGGTTGAGTTCAAGACACCGATGCTTTGGGCCTTTGGCTTCCTGTTCCTGTTCACCGTTGGTGGCGTGACAGGCATCGTTCTGTCGCAGGCTGCTGTGGACCGCTACTACCACGACACTTACTACGTTGTGGCGCACTTCCACTATGTGATGAGCCTTGGTGCGGTCTTCGCGATCTTCGCAGGCATCTACTTCTACTTCCCTAAGATGTCCGGCCGCATGTACCCTGAATGGGCAGGCAAGCTGCACTTCTGGGCGATGTTCATCGGCGCGAACCTGACCTTCTTCCCACAGCACTTCCTGGGTCGTCAGGGCATGCCACGCCGCTACATCGACTACCCTGAGGCGTTTGCTTACTGGAACTACTGGTCCTCACTGGGTGCGTTCCTGTCGTTCGCTTCGTTCCTGTTCTTCTTTGGCGTGATGGCCTGGGCATTGACCCGCGGCCCCCGTGTCACAGCGAACAACCCATGGAACGAGTTTGCCGACACGCTGGAGTGGACATTACCGTCCCCCCCACCGGAGCACACCTTCGAGATCCTTCCAAAGCAGGAGGAGTGGGACAAGTCGCACCGCTATCCTGACAGCATGGAAGAATGGGCGGGCACCGACCATCCCAACGATGCCCAGCATGAGCCCAGCAAAGGCTAGGCTCTGAGCGAAACAGACAAAGGCTCCGAACGGCGGTTCGGGGCCTTTTTTCGTTAAGGCACCTTTCAACAGCCTGCGCTTAACTATATCCTCCTTCATTGACAGAGCGACCCGTCACGTGGGACCGTTTGGCATCATTTTCCGAACACCACTTCTAGGAGACCTTTTATGCGCGCGTTTCTGTTTCCGGCTGTCGTGTCAGCCGCGGCCCTTTTTGCCGTTCCTGCCTTTGCATTTGATATCAAGTTTGACTGGTCAGGGCTGAAGTCCTGCACCTCGGGCCGCCCCAACACCGTGGCAAACCCCGCATTCAAACTGTCCGGCGTGCCAGCGGGCACCAA
>CALAIJ010000191.1 GCA_937923365.1 uncultured Sulfitobacter sp. | reverse complement strand
CGAGGGACTGACGGTACCGACTTTTTACAAGATACCTCCGGCAGCAACAGCCTCTTTGGGCTGGATGGTGAAGACACCATCATTGCCTATAGTTTGGAAACAGGTGAAATCTCCTATGCCTATGGCGGCAAAGGGGATGATCTCATCTTTGCCGCTGCGGGTGATGCTGAGTTGAATTTACGCGGTAATAGAGGCAATGACGATATTTCAGTATCCTCTTTTAGCGGGGGAGGCGATGTCGACATACGCGGCGGGCAAGGCAACGATACGATCACTGCCGACCTCGTGGCCAGCAACAGCTATATCGCTGGCGGCACAGGAAATGACATCATCATCGAAAGCCGGTTTAACCAAGCGTCAAATGACGTCATGTCAGGTGGCAACGGTGGTGCTGGTGGCATGGACGGGGCTCAAGACACGTTTGTGTTCAATCAAAAATTCGGCACCGTGGTCGAGTTTGACCGGATCAAGGATTTTGAAGACGGGATCGACAAGATCGACGTGTCAGACTACGGATTTACCGATTTCAACACCGAACTGTTAGCGCTGGCCGCCGACAACGCCTTTGGCGACATGGAGATCACCTTCGCGTCCGGTTCCGTCATGATCGTCGAGAATTTCACCGTGGCACAGTTCACGGCGGACGATGCGATTTTGATGTAATCGTTGCCGCCTGCCCCTTCAGTGTGACGGGGCAGGCGCATTTTCGTCATCTGGCTATCGCAGGCCTTAGCCGCCCATGCAGGTGGCTTTCCATTCCGCACCCAGATCCGCCTTTTTCAGGTCACGCATCTTGAGCTTGTAGACTTCAGCCGCGAAAAGCGGGATGGCGGCGTTGTAGCGTTCGGGCCACGTGACCTCGCCCGCCAGTACGGTCTCTTTGACTTTGCGTTCGCCCACGCGGTCAAGGCGCGCCTGCTGCACGGCAGCGACTACAGCGGCCTGATGCGCGCAGTCTTTCTCTTTCTTGCTGGCGGCAAGTGCAGGACTTACGCCCGTCATCAACATTGCGCCCACCAGCGCTGTTCCCAAACCCTTGTTCATACTGTCACTCCGATTGTTCGATCCCGTTGCGCGCAGCTTACCCGCGTGCGGCCACAGCTTCCATAGCGGCTTTGAGATCATGCACAAGCGTTCCCGCCATGGACCGGAACACCATGATCGTCAGCGCATCACTGCCCGTGCGGGTAATCGACGCTGTCATGTGCTGCACCAGGGTGCGTGCTGTGTGGCCGCGTTTGAACTGGCGTTCACGCAGATCAACGGGCACCAGTCGCGCCAGAACCTCGACCGCATCTGCGCCACTGATTTTGACGCAGGCCCAAGCGTCGGACTGGTCAACGATGGCCGCTTGTGCGCCAAGTGCTGCATCCGGTTCCGGCCCCGCCAAGAGCACTTCGTCGCGGCCAAACCAGATGCACCGGTTACCCTCGCGTCCTGTGCTGCGCCCCGGTTTGGGAAGGGCCATACCATGGGCCTGCTCCAGTGCTGCGGACAGCTTTGACGCCTCCCCCAGCGGGGAAATCGAAGTCAGCCACCCAAGGTCCAGCGCCTCAACCGTGACGTTGCCCACGCGCAGTGGCAAAGCGCCGGCGAAAGGGTCGGATGCTTTCAAATCAACCACGTACACGTCCTCCGTCAGGGTCCACAAAGACGGGGTCGCAAACCTCCACGTCTGTGGCCAGTCCGCGCACGGCATCGACCATGCGGATCACCTCGCCGTGCCGCTCTGGTCCGCGCGCGACAAAGGCCAGCGCGATCATGCTGTCCAGCTCGGGCGAAAACGCAACCGAGGTGACGTAGCCCTGCATGTTCGTGCGCACATGTTCCGCGCCAGCGTCGTAAAGATGCGCGCCTGCTGTCAGCTGCTTGACCGCGCCTACAGGCCGCAGACCCACCAACTGCGGTCGCTCTGTATCCATCAGACCGGGGCGTGCGGCCATGGTCTGTCCGATGCAGTCTTTCTTTGGTGAGACCATCCGCGCCATGCCGATATCAAATGCCGTGACGCGCCCGTCGATCTCAGCATGGGTGATAAAGCCCTTTTCGATGCGCAGCACATTGAGGGCCTCCATCCCGTAGGCACCGCCCCCCATGGCCTGAGCCTTGTCGAGCAACACATCAAAAAGACTGGCCCCGTAGCGCGCGGGAACGGCAACTTCGTAAGCATGCTCACCCGAAAACGAGATACGGAACAATCGCCCCTTGATGCCTGCCACCGTGACCTCTCCGCACGCCATGAAGGGCCATGTGTCGTTGTCGAGCGGTGCGTCCAGCAGATCATTCAACAGGTCGCGCGCGCGCGGGCCTGCGACGGCAAACTGCGCCCATTGTTCGGTGACGGAGGTAAAGCTGACCTGCCATTCGGGGTGCAGCGCCTGGGTGATCCATTCCAGATGCCGCATCACCGGTCCGGCGGCAGCGGTGGTGGTGGTCATCACATAGTGCTGGTCGCCCATGCGCGCACAGGTGCCATCATCCATCACATGACCGTCCTCGCGCAGCATCAACCCATAGCGCACGCGCCCGATTTTCAGCGTGGAAAACGTGTTGGTATAGACAAAATCAAGCAGCTTGGCCGCATCGCGCCCCTGAATGTCGATCTTGCCCAACGTGGACACATCACAGACACCGACAGCCTTGCGCACATAGCCGACCTCGCGATCGCATGATTGCCGCCATGTGGTTTCTTTGCCCTGCGGGAAATAGCTAGGGCGATACCACAGGCCCGCCTCGATCATGGGCGCCTTCAGAGCAAGGCTGCGCGCATGGCTGGTGGTCAAACGCTCTGGTGCAAACCCCTTGCCCTGCGCCCCTGCCCCCATCGCCGCGATGGGCACAGGTGCGAATGGAGGCCGGAAGGTGGTGGTGCCCGTCTCGGGAATGCCTCGGCCTGTGGCATCCGCCAGCACCGCCAACGCACCCACATTAGAGTTCTTACCCTGATCCGTGGCCATGCCTTGGGTGGTATAGCGCTTCATATGCTCGACTGAGCGGAAGTTCTCTACCGCCGCCTGTTTGACGTCCTTTACTGTAACGTCGTTCTGGAAATCGAGCCACGCGCGGCCCTTTCCCGCAACAGCCCACATTGGCGACAGGTTGTAGGGTGCATCCTCGGCCTGTGGCACCGTAACCTCAGCCGCCTTGCGGCCCAGTGCGTGCA
>CALAIJ010000190.1 GCA_937923365.1 uncultured Sulfitobacter sp. | reverse complement strand
CATACCTGGACCTCATCTTTGCCATCGTAAACGGCGCAAAGCCGTGTGACATATGGCTTTTACAATCTGTCGCGGACGTACCAGTTCGGTATGAATCGCACAATCGTATACTCCCTGTATGCGTCAAATTGATCAAAAGGCTTGTAGGAAGCGCACAGTTTAGGATGTGTTCCCGGATGGGCATTTTCTTGCGAATGCAGAGGCCACGCAGCATGACGGACCATCGAAACGGTGACGGTCAGGGCACGCGCGTGTCATCCGTGCAGTGCTAACTGCAGATCGTGCGAGCGATACTTGGACTGTGGCTCCTGTTGGCTTTGAGGGTATGGGCGTTGGTTCATTTCCTCCATCATCTTTTCGCGGAAGACTTCTGCGGGCGTTTGATACCCCAGACACTTTGGCGGCGTTGCGTTCAGGCGTTCACAAATCGACTTCAGATATCGATTTGTCAGCGCCGTTGGTTCGGTCGATCTGGGCAGATACTTCCGCAACCTGTTGTTGGTATTCTCAACAGTTCCCTTTTGCCACGGCGCTTGTGGATCACGGAACCATGGATCGACGCCGATCCCGTCCTTCAAATGCTGCCACGCTGTGAACTCGGTACCACGATCAAAGGTGATCGACCGGCGTGCATCAGCGGGCAGGGGGCAAGGCCCTGGATCAGCGCTTCCATGATTGGTTTGGATGTCCGACCCTCATTGCGCATCACAACAGCATAGCGGCTGACGCGCTCGACCAAGGATGTCACGTTCACCTTTCCATGCTCCTTGCGGAACATCATAAGATCGCATTCCCAGTGGCCAAACTCGGCACGCTCAGATATGCGGTCAGGCCTGTAGGACAGGCTTTGTACGTCGAAGATGTGGGTCCGGTTGTGCCTGCGATATCCACGCGGCCTGCGGCGTCGGCGATGCTCTGGCAGATGGCGGTAAAATTTCCCGGCGGGGCCATCTTCGTAATAGGCATATCGGTAAATCGTTTCGTGGCTAACGCGCATGGGGTGTCGTTCCAATCGCATACGACCCGCGATCTGTTCAGGCGACCAACCAGCCTTCAATCGATCCTCGATGGCAGCCTTGAGTTCAGGGTGAACGATCATCTTTCGATGGATGGCGCGGCGCGCCTCGTATTTGTCCTGCGCGACGATAGCGTGATAGCCGTTCAGCTCCGGCAATTCGGTGTCCGTGTATCGGTTCCGTTTGATATCACGATAAATCGTCGAAGCCTCTCGACCCAATCTATCCGTGATCTCGGGAATCGGCATTTTGGCTTCAAGCCACTTTGCAAGCTTGCGACGTTCTTCGAGGTTCAGGTGACAGTAGTGGCTTCCCATTCTTCATACTCCATGCAACTCTCTGTATTCCTACAGAATTTGCACTACGTTTGTGAATCCACCGTTGTGAGTTCCATTCTGATTGCATCGGTTTGCGTGTGTAGGTTACGTCAACTTTGCTCTAGTTGCACCAATTCATCCCTGAAGGCTTCGGTTGGGGTCCTATAGCCCAGACATTTCCGCGGAGTGGCGTTTAGGCGGTCACAAATCGACTTCATATATCGATTTGTGAGCGACAGCAGAGCAGTGTCCCGAGGCAGGTATCTGCGGACACGCTTGTTCATGTTCTCAACTGACCCTTTCTGCCAAGGAGCCTGGGGATCGCAGAACCAAGCTTTGGTCCCCATGCCTTTGTGTAGCTCGCGCCAGGACGTGAACTCAAATCCACGGTCGAAGGTGATGCTGCGGCGGGCGTCAGCGGGCAGGGGCGACATCTCATCGATCAGCTTATTCATCAGAGGTCGTGACTTTCGATCGTTGTTTTTGAGTAGGACCGTGTAACGCGTTTTGCGCTCAATCAGCGTTGCGACATTGGCATTCCCTTGTGCGCGTTCAAAGATCATCAAGTCACCCTCCCAGTTGCCAAATTGGCTCCGGTCATTGATCTCGTCGGGGCGGTTGTGGATGCTTGTTTCTAAGGGAAACACACGGTCACGCGTTTTGCGAGCGTAGCGGGGCTTGCGCTTCTTTTGGCGCTCTGGAAGGTAACGGCCAAGTTCCTGTGACTGGCCACTTTCAGAATAAACGTATTGATAGATCGTCTCATGGCAAATCCGATGCGGCGCTCGCGGTTCGATTCTGAGCCGACCCGCGATCTGTTCAGGCGACCAGCCTGTCTTCAGTTTGGCGATCACTTCGCGGCGCAGGTCGTCATGCCGCTCCAACTTGCGGCGCTTGAGATGACGACGATCCGCGAGCGTCTGTGCAGTCACATGCCAATACCCATCAGCCTGTGGAACGTCTTCGTCATGCCACCAGTTGCGCTTAATCTCGCGGTGGATCGTTGAACGATCTCGGCCAAGCGTTTCTGCGATCTTCGTCTTCGTGGCTTTCGCCTGAAGCATCGTTGCTAAGATTCTGCGTTCATCTAGGTTCAATTTGCGGTAGGGTCGTCTCATCACATCCTCCTGATCTACATCAGAAATTTATCCAGTGATGCAATCCAAAATGGAATGTGCCCGGCTACA
>CALAIJ010000189.1 GCA_937923365.1 uncultured Sulfitobacter sp. | reverse complement strand
ATATCCATCGACGAACGCAAGGCGGGGTTTTCCCCGCCTTTTTCTTTGGACCTGCCTATCCTGGCGCTTGGCAGGCTTCACTGGAAGCCGCGGAAGGTCGGCTGTGCGGACGAAGTTACCGCGCGATGCATCTTCACAAATGGCCGCTTTGGCAAAAATTTCAAAACCATTCAAATATGAGACGCGGCATGATCCGCTTGTAACATTGCGATAAAGCCATTTTCGACGCCGTTTGGCAGCGCTTCTTTCCGTCGGATTGCTCCTAGCGGACGATGGAATTGAGGATGATCAAAACCAAGAAACCGCAATCGGTTTTCGAGATATGGGTTAGTGGTCGCTTTTGGCATTGTTGTAATCAGATCTGTGTCCGCCACGATCTCTAACACTGACCGGATTGAATCTGTCTCACAAACGATTTGCATCGACGCCACGCCAGAAGCGACCATCGCGGCCTCAGTTTGTTGACGCAGCAGGCTTCCCCGCGAGTGGGCGAGCCAGAACTGCTGCTCAAGGTCGGATGGCATAATAGCCCCACGATCAAACAAAGGATGATCCGTTCGACACAAAATGCCAACGCGATCATCGATAAGAGGAACAAAATCCAAACCTTCTGTAGGATCAGCCAGACTTTGAGGCCCAAGAACGATGTCGATTTGCCCCCGTTCCAGCATGGAGCGCAGCTCATGCACCAGTCCAGTGCGCAGCTCCACGCTACAATGGGCGTTCTCTCGCATGAACTTTGACAGGGCATTGGTCAGAAACCGCCCCGCTACGATCGGGGGCGCACCGATACGTAATTCGCCAACCGATCCTTGCACGGTCTGATTTGCAACAATACCTGCTTGTTCTTCGGCCAAGCGGATGGCCAGTCCATTGCGCGAAAGGCGCATTCCCAGAGTGTTGGGAATGGACCTTCGCCCATCGCGCCGGAACAAAGATGCCCCCAAGCGAGCTTCAAGTGTTTTCATATTCCGGCTAAGCGCTGGTTGGGTCAGCCCAAGGCGATCTGCCGCTGATTGGAATGAGCCTGCTTCGACAACGACCGAGAGTTGCGCAAGATGTTTGGGATCAATTTTCATATCATTTCTTTATGTATTGACGCTTATGTTTGATTAATGCAAATGCATCCAGTCTGCTAGAGTCCACTCATCCAAGGGAGGAATCTATGCACAACTTCAGAAAAATAGTCGCATCAGCCTGTGTTGCAGCAGCACTCGCACTGCCAACAGCAAGCGCTGCACAAATCTACAAAGGCGAAACAGCTGGTGTCGGTGATCCTGTCCATACCATGTTTGTCGCCTTCTCAAACCAAGCGGGCAAATCGGACATCCAGATCCAAGTGAATGCGGGTCAAACGCTTACCAAATCCATGCTCAAAGGGGCCAAAGGCGAGATCGACTTTTTCTCGACTGTTCCGTCGCTGGTCAATCTGATGGCAGGCCAAAAGCGCATGTATAAGGACATTGCCGAGGCACCCGAACTCTCCAAAAATCTGCGCTCCATCGTGGGTTTCAAAGCGGGCGCATACCATCCCGTTACATTGTCAGGATCCGGCATCGAAGACTGGGACGACATCAAAGGCAAGACTGTCTTTACCGGCCCACCTGCCGGATCCGCGTCGGCTACGTCTGAAGCATTGATCAAGATCATCACAGGCTATGAGGCTGGCACTGATTATACCGCCGTGCGCCTAAGCTGGGGTGAAGGGTACGCCGCGTTAGCGGATGGCAAGATCGATATGATGGTAAGGCCTGCAGAAGTAGGCTCTGCCAAGATCGAGCAATTCGGCCTGTCTGGTGAATTCCGTGTCCTGTCGATCCCTGAGGCATCCGTAAATGTTGATGCGATGAAGGCGCTGTTTGGCCGTCCCGGTCGCGGCATGATGCAGTTTGATGGCGGCGTCTACAAAGGCCAACTCACCGATGGTCAGATTACCGCACTTGGATTTACTCAGTTTGTGGGCACCCATGCTGGTGTGGCTGACGATGTGGTCTACGCCGCAACCAAGGCGTTTTGGGAAGGTCTGGACGAGGTCCATGCGACGGCTTTCTTCCTCAAGGAAGTGACCAAGGAAACAGCATTCACCTCTGTTAACGTGCCGCTGCACCCCGGCGCGTTGCGCTATTACGAAGAAGCTGGCTTCACCATTCCGGACGCTTTGCGTTAACAGCTCTAAACGACTGAAAGCTGGGCCAATGTCATGGCCCAGCGGCCCCCTCATTCAACAAAGAGTGCTCCCATGACCGACGTGGCAAATATGTCCAGCGGCACCACCCGTGTGTTCTCTTTCTTTGCGGCTTGCGCGTGCTTGGCCCTTGGGATCATCGCGCTTTACAGTTCCGGTGTGGGCCTTATCGACCCCAAGTTTCACCGCGCCATGGGATTTGCTTTAGCGTTGATTGCAGGTGTCGCCGCTGCGCGAAAAAAGCGTGAGGCGGACGGTGCTGTATCGCACATGCATCTTGGCCTTGATCTGCTGTTGATCGCAGCTGGCCTGTGGTCAATCTGGTCTTTCCACTTTGTGCAGACCCGTATGGAAACCGCGCTATATGACGTAACCAACGCTGACGCATGGCCCGCTCTTGCAGGTCTCGCCGTATTTCTGGAACTTTGTCGCCGCTTATGGGGGTGGGGCTTGTTCGGGGTTGGCACATTTGGCGTGCTCTACTTGCTCTACGGACAAAACGCGCCGGGCATTCTTGAGCATACAGGTTTCTCCCTCAAAGAAGTGGCCGAAGCTTTGTGGTATAATACCAACAAGGGTGTCTTTGGCTCCATCACCAATATCGTTCTCAGCACGGTCTTTATTTTCATCATCTTCGGCGTGCTGCTGGAAGGCACAGGTGCGGGCGATACCCTGCTCAAGTTCGCATTTCTTGCGACCCGCCGCACACGTGGTGGCCCTGCGCATGCCGCCATTTTAGCGTCCTCGCTGTTCGGAACCATGTCCGGCTCAACCGTGGCAAACATTGTCGGCACGGGTACTTTTACGATTCCGATGATTAAGAAACGCGGGTTCTCGCCAACTTTTGCGGCAGGGATCGAGGCGACCGCATCGTCGGGCGGACAAATCATGCCACCGATCATGGGCGCCGCTGCCCTCGTGATGGCGGACCTTACTGGCGTTGGGTATCTTAACATCATCGTTGCGGCCTTAGTGCCTGCCTTGTTCTACTACTTCAGCCTGTTCACAGCCGTCACTGTTGAGGCGCGCAGACAAGGTATCGAAGTACAGACAATGACCACAGACGATCAGATCACATATGTCGATCTGATCAACTCGATCATGTTCATAGGCCCGATCGCAACGGTTATCGGATCTCTTGTGTTGGGTCTTTCGACCTCAGCGGCTGGTTTTTACGCCGTTGTCGTTTTGATCGTTTTGTCAGTGATCAACCCCGTTGTGCGGGCCGATCCTATGCGGCTGTGGTGGTCGTTCCTCAAGGGCGCGCAGTCGGGTGCAACTTTGTTGATCGCTATCGCGGCCATCGGCATTCTTGTTGGGTCACTAGATTCCACCGGGTTGGGGTTAAAGCTGGCCAATGTGATTGCGGAAATTCGAGGTGAAAGCCTGTTCTCGGCCTTGCTGGTCGCCATGATCGGCGCGCTGGTGTTGGGCATGGGCATGCCGACGTTGCCCGCCTATTTGATCATCATTCTTGTGATGGGCCCCGCGATCCAAGCGCTTGGGATTTCTATGCTGACCGCACATATGTTTGTGTTTTACTATGGCGTTGCGTCGTCGCTGACCCCGCCTGTGGCTATCGCGGCCTATGCGGCCGCACCTATCGCAGGGGCAAACCCGTTGATCACGGCGCTGATGTCTTTCCGCCTTGGCATGGCCAAGTTCATTATCCCATTCGTCTTTGCCTTTTATCCCACGATCCTGATAATCGAAGAATTCAGCTTGCTGCCCTTCATCTGGATCACCCTACGCACGTGTTTTTGCATCTGGCTGTTTTCCTCTGCTCTGTCAGGGTACGATCGCCGCAAGTTAACGATACCAGAGATCATCGTGCGCTTTGTTGCCGCTTTCACGATGCTGATGATTAATCCTGCCTTTCATGTTCCAGCCATCCTAATTGGGGTGGGGTTGATCGCTTTCGACGTTTTCCGCAATCGTTCACATCAGGACATTTCCGCATGACCAAACGTCCAAATTTCCTGTTTATCATCACCGATCAACACCGCGCTGATCATTTGGGCTGCTATGGCAATGAGATTGTACAGACGCCGAACATCGACGGTATCGCGGCGAGTGGCACACGCTGGGACAAGTTCTATGTTGCCAATCCGATCTGCATGCCCAACCGAGCGTCGATTATGACGGGTCGCATGTGTTCCGTTCACGGTGCGCGGCACAATGGTATTCCACTGTCAAAAAACCACACGACATTTGTCGAGCTGCTGCGCGATGCTGGATATAACACCGGATTGATCGGCAAATCCCATCTGCAAAGTTTTACCGGTTTGCCCGCAACGAACAAATTCACGGCCGAAGAGGGAAAATCCACCCCAAGCGCCAACCTGCGCGACGCCTTCAAAGACAATAGGCATGGATCTGAGTACGATCTGGAGATTGTTCCAAAATGGCACTCGCCCTTGGCGGACCGTAAAAATGGTGATTTCTATGGCTTTGAGCATGTTGAAATTGCGGCTGATCACGCGGACCAAGCGTCGGGTGACTATCTGCTATGGGCTAAAGCGCAACGCGCTGATTTCGACACGCTTGTTGGGCCGGAAAATGCGTTGCCTGACGGGGGTATAGACGCCCCGCAAGCGTGGCGTACGGCCGTCCCAGAAGAGTTGTATTCCACATCATGGATCGCCGATCGCTCAAGCGACTGGTTGGCGCAGCAAGCAAAGCAAGACGCACCGTTCTTCTTGCAGATGTCAGTCCCTGATCCGCACCATCCCTTCACACCGCCTGGGCGTTATTGGGATATGTATGCGCCGAACGAGATGGAACTGCCTGCATCGTTTGGCAAGAGTGACTTGCCACCGATCCGCGCCATGAAAGAGGCGATGGAGCAGGGAACAGATCCGCGTGACAATCAAAACCCCTTTGCAGTTTCCGAAGGCGAAGCGCGCGCAATTATAGCGCTGACCTACGGCATGATCACGATGGTAGATGACGCAATTGGGCGCGTGCTGAGACAGTTGGACGATCTGGGATTGGCCGAGAATACTGTGGTGATTTTCACCTCTGACCATGGCGATTACATGGGCGATCATGGGTTAATGTTGAAACTACTGCTCCACTACCAAGGCCTCATCCGTGTACCGTTCATCTGGCATGATCCGACGCGCCCTGCATCTGACGTTCTTAATAGTGATCTGGGATCGTCAATAGACATCTCCGCGACGATACTCGCCCGTGCTGGTATTCAGCCATACAACGGCCTTCAAGGGCGCGATCTGATGGGAACCGCGCCGCCTGCGGCAATTCTTGTCGAGGAAGACAGTCAGCGCTCAATGACGGGCTTTGAGCGCCCTCAACGCATCCGAACGCTCGTTACGGATCAATATCGCATGTCGTTGAGGCAAGGTGAGGATTGGAACGAACTCTACGATCTTGAAAATGACCCATTGGAACTACGAAACCTATACGAAGATCCGGACAGTAAACCCATTCGCCAAGCGTTGTCGGAGCTTATGCTGGACCGCACAATAGAGCTCCAAGATCGCGCACCGTTGCCTGCATATCGAGCGTAATTCGCGAATCATCACAACCAAGAAAGAGCGGACGTCTGTAGCTTGCGCAGCATAAAGTAGATTGGGCTCAAAGCCGCCCTTCGCCCCAAACAAATCTACACCCCCATAGAAAAAGGCCCACCAACCGGCGGGCCTTTTGCTTTTGGTAAACCCTTTCGGAGCCTACTTCTTCAGTTCCACCAGGATCTGCGCCAGCAGCTCTTCCTGCGTGGGGCCTGCGGGCTCTTCGGGTGCGGCTTCTTCCTCTTTCTTCATCTTGTTCAATGAGCGAACCAGCATGAACACCACAAACGCGATGACCAGGAAGTTGATGATTGCCATGATGAAGTTACCGTAGGTGAATGTCGCTTCGCCAACGGATGCGGACAGGCCACCAAAGTCGACGCCGCCCATGAACAGACCGATCAGCGGGTTGATCATGTCTGCAACAAGGCTGCCGACGATTGCGGTGAATGCGGCACCGATGATGATACCAACGGCCATGTCCATGACATTGCCTTTGGCGATGAAATCTTTGAATTCGCTAAGCATAGTAGTCCCTCATTTCTTTAACGCGGCCTGTTGGGAAGTTACTGGACCCCGTTCGCCGCCGCACATCTGTTAACATATTAATGCACAGTGGATAGCCTGTTTTTGCGGGGAAAAACGCTTAACTATTGTCTGAATCAACCTAAGGAGGCACGAAATGGCCGATCTATCCGCTTTTCCCATTACCCAACGCTGGCCCGCGCAGAACGCGGATGTCTTGCAGCTTTATTCCTTTCCGACGCCCAACGGGGTCAAAGCCTCCATCATGCTGGAAGAAACAGGCATTCCTTACGAGGCACATCTGGTCACGCTTTCGGATGCAGATGTCAAAAGCCCCGAGTTTCTGTCGCTGAACCCCAACAACAAGATCCCTGCGATCATCGATCCCAATGGGCCCGATGGCGGGCCTGTGGGCATCTTCGAATCCGGTGCAATCCTGATCTATCTGGCAGACAAATCCGGCAAGTTCATTGGGGCAAACGGCGCAGAGCGCGCCCATGTCATTCAGTGGCTGATGTTCCAGATGGGGGGATTGGGACCAATGTTGGGGCAACTTGGGTTCTTCTCCAAGTTCGCCGGTTCCGAGTGGGAGGACAAGCGCCCCCAACAGCGCTACATCGACGAGGCCAAGCGGTTGCTTGCCGTGCTCAATCTTGAGCTGGCAGGCAAGGACTGGATTGCGGGGGATTATTCCATCGCCGACATGGCCATCGCACCGTGGCTGGCCGCGCTGGAGTTCTATGGCGTGCGCGACACCGTCGGCTGGGAGGATAACAGCAACCTTGTCGATTATCTTGAGCGGTTCCTGTCGCGGCCTGCCGTAGAAAAGGGCCGCAATATTCCTCCAAGGGGCTGACACACATCAAAGGTGGGCGAGACGCCCACCTTACACTGTCAACACAGGTGCCGTTTCAAATCCGTTGCGCCAGACCACATAGGCCATGACAGGGTGTGCGCCCGTCTCCATGGCATGAGGTTGATTGCTGGTGTGTTCGCTGGTCTGACCGGGCCGTAACACCTCATCTGCGCAGCCTTTGCGCATGAACGTCGCCTCTCCTGCAAGGGTAAGGTACATCTCTTCGCCGGGATGGTGGTGCCACGGATAGTAAAGTCGGGGCGGCATATAGACGACCCATGCGGCCATCCGTTCGCTGTGAAAGGCACCGCCCTGCCCGATCAGACAATAGCACGCAAAGCGGTCCATGAAGTCCTGCGCGATGTCCGTTCCCTTGTAGGTCTCGCGCCACTGCGCCAGTGGGCCTGCCGCGACGAAGGCATCGCGCAGTGCGGCATAACGCTCCGTTATCAACCCCTGTTCTGCCGCCATAAGCGCCGCCGCTTTGATCGGATAGGGCGAAACCTCTTGTGGTGAGATGTCCGACGGAAACGGGCAAAAGGCGGAGAGTGCCGCATTGCCTTGATGTGCGGATCGGGCTTCGTTGAGCAACGTGTCCCAAATCGGGCGGGTGTTGGCTGGGGCCATCCTGAGGCGTCCTTGCGGTGGTCTGATCCCCGTAGCCTAGCCCGCAAAACAGGATGATCTGGCCTTTGCGCGACGCACCAGATGTCGCGTCTGGATTACGCGGGCAAGCTGCCTGTCAGGACGTAGCGCAAGATTTCAACCACTTGCGCAGGTTCGGAGGCCACGGCCAAGGCCGCCGCATCCACTTCCTTGAGCGCATGGGCGTGATCGGGACCGTGCAGCACGATCAGCGACTTGCCCAAGGCGGCGGCATAGCCCGCGTCAAAGGCCGC
This sequence comes from uncultured Sulfitobacter sp., assembly GCA_937923365.1. Lineage (GTDB taxonomy): Bacteria > Pseudomonadota > Alphaproteobacteria > Rhodobacterales > Rhodobacteraceae > Sulfitobacter. Next base: position 1,459 of record CALAIJ010000189.1, on the reverse strand, counting down.
GTTCCATTGTTTGTACTGATCGCCAAAGCGCACAACGACCACGTCCGCATCGGCAATACCCTTGCGGGTGCGGATGGCATTCATCTGGGCGCCTTTGCGGTCATGCCAGAACTTGTCGTCCTCGGCCCCCAGAATGGCGACACCGCAATCATCGCTGGCACCATGATCGGTGACGGGGCTGTTGAACGCCACATCAAGGCCTTTCGAGCCGTCAATGATCTGTTCGCGCCAATCGGTATGGATTTCGCCGGACAGGTAAACCTTGAGCATTGCACTTCTCCTAAAAAGGCGGTGGTCGGGACGCCCACCTTACATAGCGCCCCAACGCGGGATTTCACCCAGCCACTTATCCGCGCAGCGTGCCGCCTGTGGCCTTGGCCACCTTATCGATGACCTTGGCCCCAACGGCTTCGATATCCGCATCCTTCAGCGTTGCGTCGACAGGCTGCATCCGCACGGTAATGGCGAGGGATTTCTTGCCCTCCCCCAGATTGCCGCCGATGAACTCGTCAAAGACACGCACGTCCTCGATCAGGGCCTTGTCCGCCCCCATGGCCGCATTGACCAAAGTCAGTGCATCGACATCCGCATCGACAACAAAGGCAAAGTCCCGCTCGACCGCTTGCAGGTCGCTGATTTGCAACGCGGGCCGCGTGGCCCCTGCCTTGCGCGGCAACGGCACTTCGCCGGGCCAGATGGTGAACGCCATGGCAGGCCCTTTGACGTCCATCGCAGCCAGAATGCGCGGATGCACTTCACCGTAGATCGCCAGCACCTTTTTGGGGCCAAGACAAATCTTGCCGTGCCGCCCTGGGTGCCAACTGTCGTCCGCGCCGCGCATGATCTGCACCCGCGCTGGTGCGCCGATGGCGGCAAGCACCGCTTCGGCATCCGCCTTGACGTCAAACAGATCAACGGGGCGGGATGCGCCATGCACATCCTTGGGGCCCGTGCGCCCGACCAGCAGGCCACTGACCAGCATGTGCTGCTCTGTTGGCTCTCCGCCGTGAAAGGCGGGGCCGACCTCGAACAGTGCCATGTCGGCAAAGCCGCGCGCCTGATTGCGGGCGGCTGCCTGCAACAAACCGGGCAAAAGCGCGGGGCGCATGTGGCTCATGTCGCTTGAGATCGGGTTCTCGATCAGCGTGGTATCCTGCCCACCGCCAAAGAGCGCGGCAGCAGCCTGATCAATGAAGCTGTAGGTCACGCATTCATTGTACCCAAGGGCGGCCGCTGTGCGCCGTGCGGCCACCTCGCGGCGCTGCTGCGGCGACAGGATGGGCCGTGGAACACCGTCGCTGAGACGCGGCAAGGGCACGCCTTCGAGCTTGGTGAGCGAGGCAATCCGCGCGACTTCCTCAACCAGATCGGCCTCGCCCTGCACATCGGGGCGCCAGCTGGGCACATGGGCCATATTGCCCTCCAGCTGGAACCCAAGTGCGGTGAGCGTCTGGCGCTG
>CALAIJ010000188.1 GCA_937923365.1 uncultured Sulfitobacter sp. | reverse complement strand
TTCTTGTGCAGTTCGTACAAACGGTGCACGCCTGTTGTAGTCTCTTCCGAGACACCCATGATGTCATCGCGCGTCTTGGTGAACCAACCGGGGCTCTCTTTCATGCGCTTGGCGATCTGCTTCTTGATCGCTTCTTCTTCCTCGGACTGTGGGACGGGGATGATATCTTCGCCAGCTTCGGCGCGGGCACCCAGCAGAACGTAAAGCGTGGCATCACCACCATCGTCGAGGATCATGTTCGCGCCTTCGGGGAACATGAAGGATTTGTCGAGGTAGTCCCAGTGCTCTTCAAGGCTCTGGCCTTTGATCGCGAATACGGGCGTGCCGCCTTCTGCAATCGCGGCTGCCGCGTGGTCCTGAGTGGAGAAGATGTTGCACGAGGCCCAGCGCACATCGGCGCCCAGCTCTACCAGTGTTTCGATCAGAACAGCGGTCTGGATGGTCATGTGCAATGAGCCAACGATGCGCGCGCCCTTAAGCGGTTTGCTTTTGCCGAACTCTTCGCGGCAGGACATCAGACCGGGCATTTCTGTCTCGGCAATATCCAGTTCCTTGCGGCCGAATGCGGCAAGATTGATGTCTTTTACAATATAGTCGTTGGCCATGTGGCACCTCACTCAAAACGATGTTTGGGTGCCACCTAGCACTGCTCTGATGGTTTCTCAATGCCCATAGGGTTTCAGGGACGTTTTGACGCCTATTGAAGCGCCGCGAGAATATCCTCTTTGCCCAAACCGGGCGTCCAGTTCCGGCCCTGCGCGGTGACGCATGCTGTGCCGGTCGACTTGAAATTGATCATTGTCCAGGACCCTGTTCGGTCGGATACCCAAAGCTGGCGTGCCTGCCCTTCCTGGCCGGGCAATGGCCGTTCTGCGTGCCATTCAAGCAACGCAGCGCGCATCTCGCCGGCGGGGATGCAAACATCCTGCGCCTGTGCTGCAACAGCCAAACCACTAAAGGTCAGACCAAGGGCTAGGGTCTTGAGTACGGGTGTCATCATCATCTCCTTCGCAGAGACAACCAACAGCCGTAAAATTTGTTCCCACAAAATCAGTGCCCTATCGGAAAGCTTGAGGAAACACCGCTATCTTGCGGGGGAATTAGCTTGCCGTACCTTTGGGTTTGACAGCGGGTTCGGCAGCAAACCAATCGGTCCCGCTTGCCATGATACACGATACGCCATTGGCATTTGTCAGCATCACGGTGAACGTGCCTGTCTCGGGTGAGGCCCAGACCTCGACCATCGCGGAATTATTGCGCGCACTGTGCAGACCGCCTGCGGTCAGCTGCTCGGAATACTTGTTCTGAAGTTTCTCGACCACCATATCGCGCTTGGCGCATTGGGCGGCCCATGCTGGTGCAGATGTAATCGCCATACCTGCGGTAAGGGCGAGTGTAGCAAAGTGTCTGTGCATGACGTTTCTCCTTTTCATCTTCGCTATGACGGAAAGGACGCAACCGTAGGGACACGCCCCCCCGGTCGACCAAGATCTGCCTTGCGGTCACATCGCGGCAACGATTAGTTTCGATGCACCGCCACAGGCCGATCTGATGAAAAGGCTGCGCTACAAATGTGGCGACAAAAGGGCGCGTATCTAAGGGGTGGGTATTATGGCAACAGGTCGCAAAGCGCCGCCACGCGCATGGCAACGGATGCTTTCGGGTCGGCGGCTGGATCTGCTGGACCCGACCCCTGTAGACATAGAGGTCGAAGACATCGCCCACGGGCTTGCCTTTGTCGCGCGCTGGAACGGTCAGACCAAAGGCGACTTTGCCTATTCCGTCGCTGAGCATTCGCTGCTGGTTGAAACCCTTTATGGCCGGATTGATCCCAAGGCGGCGCCCAAGTGGCGGCTGGCCGCCCTGCTCCATGACGCGCCGGAATATGTCATCGGCGATATGATCTCTCCGGTTAAATCTGCTGTTGGCCCCGACTATAGTGCGTTGGATGATCGGTTGACGGCAGCCATTCACATCCGCTTTGGCCTGCCCGCGGCGATCCCTACGGCAATCAAGAAACAGATCAAAAAAGCGGACAAAGTCAGCGCTTGGATGGAGGCCACCCAGATCGCAGGCTTTTCCGAGGACGAGGCCTCCAAGTTCTTTGGCAAACCTGATCGTAGCCTAACCGAAGGCCTGACAATCGTGCTGCGCCCCCCGCTTGAAACGCGCACCTCTTTTACCGCACGTCACGACGCGTTACTGGCGCAAATGACGTGATTACGGTCCGGCCCCCCATTGCCTTGGATACCGCTGACATGGCGCGACTGCTGAACGAGATTATCGAGATCGGCGGCACCACCGCCCGCACGTCCTCTGTGACTGCCGCACAGATTGCTGAACTGATCGCTGAGGAACCTGACAAAAGTGCGTGGCGTGTGGCGCTTGATGACGCAGAGCGGGTTGTCGGGTTTCAATGGATTACGTGTAGCGATTACCTCCCGCCCGAAGCGGCAGAAATATCCACTTTCGTTCAGGTGGGCCGCACGGGCCTTGGCATCGGCTCAGCCCTGTTCGAGGCCACACGAAAGGCCGCAAAAAGCCTGGGCTATATCTGGATCAACGCCAACATCCGCGCGGATAACGAGGGCGGGTTGATTTACTACCAAAGCCGCGGCTTTCAGGACTACGGCAAAATCGAAGACTACGTGATGGCGGATGGCACAGCGGTCACAAAAATCCTGAAACGCTACGATCTGTAAAGCCCTCGACGTTCCTCTGGGATGGTGAGACCCGCAGCCAATCTTCAAAAAAGAATGCGGCAAAGCCGCTCCTTCGGATCAACCCCACGTCAAAGAATAACGACAAGGCAGAGCCCACTCAGTTACAGCCGTTACTGAGGGGACCGCTTTGCCAAAATCCGCTGTAATGTGCGGCGGTGCATGTTCAGTCGCCGCGCTGTTTCGCTGACATTGCGGTCGCAGAGCTCATAGACCCGCTGGATGTGTTCCCAACGCACGCGGTCGGCAGACATCGGGTTCTCTGGCGGTGGCGGCAGGTCGCTGCCCGTGGTCAGCAAGGCCTGCACAATCGCATTGGCGTCCGCAGGCTTTGATAGGTAATCCGTAGCCCCAATCTTGACCGCGGCCACGGCTGTCGCAATCGCACCGTATCCTGTCAAAACCACGATCCGTGCATCGGGCCGCTTTTCCCGCAGCACCTCGACCACGTCGAGCCCGTTACCGTCCTCCAGCCGCAGATCAATCACGGCATAGGCGGCAGGGCGTGCTGTCGCGATGGCTTTGCCGGCAACAACCGACCCGGCGGTCTCCACAGAAAAGCCGCGCTTTTCCATGGCTTTTGCTAACCGGCGCAGAAACGGTTCATCATCGTCCACCAGCAACAAGCTGGCGTCAGGGCCAAGATCGGGAAGGGTTTGCGTGTCGTCCACGGGGATGCACCTTTGTCATATGTCATGTGACAATATGGCTGTGATGCACCACACGTCAAACGCAGACAGGCAAAACCTAGCTGGCTGCGACAAAACACCCGATCTTCTCGGCCATGACGTCCGGCGTCATTTCGCGGCGGAAGTACTCGACAAAGCCCACTTCGGGCATCATCAGATAGCTGAAAGTCGAATGATCCACGAGGTATTCACCGTCCACCGGAGGATGCGCCTTGTAGTAGGTGCGATAGGCTTGGCTGGCGACCTTTACTTGCGTTTCTGATCCGGTAAGACCGATCATCTTGGGGTGCATCGCATCCGCAAATTCGCCAACTATTTCGGGCGTGTCGCGTTTTGGGTCCACTGTGATGAAAACGGGCGTCACGGACATGCCGCGTTCCTCCAGCATCTCGACGGCCTGCGCATTGCGGTCCACATCCAGAGGGCAGACGTCGGGGCAATACGTATAGCCGAAATAGATCAGCGTCGGCTCTGTTATCACGTCCGCTTCGGTGACGGTTTCACCGGCACCGTTGATCAGTTCGAACGGGCCACCCAGATCACCACCTGCCACCGCGCCGGACCTGCATTGCGCGAACTGGTCATCCTTGTTCGGGTTCAGGAATGTCAGCGCGCCAATGCCGCCCACAAATGCCACAGCGACCACAGCCGCGCCGATTGCTATCATCCGGTTCATCTCATGCTCCCTGCGTCAAAGCCTGCCCTTGTCGGGCGCCCGTCGCAGACCTACGCTAGATCACAGTTGATGCAACACCCTATGGGGCAAAGGCGCGCTCATGACGCAGGCGAATATCCGGCCCCTTGGGGGACCAACACGGGCCAACTGGATCCGTCTGCGCACGATGATCCTGCTGCGATGGGTCGCCATTGCGGGCCAGTTGACAGCGATCACCATCGCGCCACTCCTGTTTGAAATCCAGCTGGAGCTGGGCCTGTGTTACCTGGCCATCGGCGCATCCATGATTGCAAATCTGGCGGCCACTTTCCTCTATCCAGAAAGTAAGCGTCTGACAGAAAAGGAGAATTTTGCGCTCGTCATGTTTGACGTCCTGCAATTGGGGTTCTTGCTGTATCTGACGGGCGGGTTGCACAACCCTTTTGCTATCCTGCTGCTGGGGCCGGTGACGATCTCTGCGACAGCGCTTAGTTTGCGCTCCACTTTGTTGCTGGGGGCGACTGCAATCGTGCTGGTGTCCGTCCTTGCGAACTACCACATTCCGCTGACCACACAATCTGGTGAGGTCCTGCGCATTCCGCAGCTTTTCATCTTTGGCCACTGGATTGCCTTGATCATTGCCCTGCTGTTCACCTCTGCCTATTCGCGGCGGGTCACAACCGAAGTCCACTCCATGTCCGATGCGCTGGCAGCCACGCAGATGGCGCTGGCACGTGAACAGAAACTGACTGATCTGGGCGGTGTGGTTGCCGCTGCCGCCCATGAACTGGGCACACCGCTGGCCACCATCAAACTTGCCAGCACAGAGCTGATCCACGACCTGAAGGCGCATCCCGACATGGCCGAAGACGCGGTGCTGATCCGTGATCAGGCGGACCGCTGCCGTGACATCCTGCGCGACATGGGACGTGCAGGAAAGGACGACCTGCACATGCGCAGCGCCCCGCTGGAGGCTGTCGTGCAAGAGGCCGCCGAACCACATCTGGCACGCGGCAAGGAGGTCTTTTTCACCCATGGCACAGACCCGTCAGAAACCGGTCGGCAGCCGCTTATCCAGCGCCAGCCCGAGATCATCCACGGGCTGCGCAACCTGATCCAGAATGCTGTGGATTTTGCTGATGCACGCGTCTGGGTGGAAAGCCGCTGGACCGAAACACAGATCATTCTGCGCATCACCGATGACGGTGAAGGGTTCCCGCCACAGCTGTTGGGCCGTATCGGTGATCCGTTTGTACGCAGCGGCACGCGGGTGCGCACTTCGGGCGTGCGGCCTGCTTACGAAGGCATGGGGCTGGGCCTTTTCATTGCCAAGACATTGCTGGAACGCTCGGGCGCTGAACTCCGCTTTGCCAATGGCGCTGGAAATCCGGCAAACGGCGCGGTGGTAGAGGTGATCTGGCCGCGCAGCGCCATCAAAGCGGACACCCCGCAAGGCCAGAACCAGCAGATACGGCCTTAGCCCAACCTGCGCGTTAACGCACCATTAACCTTGAAAGCCAAAACTGCCGGAGTCCCAAAAGAGGCGATTCTCACGTGCTGGCCCTACCCGATATCGTTACCGTCCTTGTCGCGACGATCCTGACCTTTGGCGCCGCCTTGGGTCTGTTGTGGGTCCTCTCGATGGAAAAGACCCCGCCGCAAGAGCAAGCGGCGGAACCGCTGACGTTGCTGTTTGATAAAGGCATCCTGCACCACGCAACCCAGCGCGCTGCCAATCTGCTGAACATGGTTCCGGGGCAACATGACTGGTCCGATTTGCGGGATGCATTGATCGTCCGGTTTCCCGACTTTCCGGAAAATATGGCCAATGAAACTCGGCGCTCTTTGACGTCACTCGACAGTGACGGGCCTCATGCGATCGATATTCGGTCTCGCGATAATCTGGTCTGGGTAACTTTGCGCGATGCCCTTTTTCTGGCGAACCGGCCTGACAGCGAATCAGAAATTGCCTCTTTGCGTCGTGCGGCGCAAACGGCGCCTACGCCCATCTGGGAAGAGGACCGGCGCGGGGCAATTGTCTGGCACAATGCCGCCTATGCAAAGCTCCACTCGGAGGTTCTGGGCCGCACAACTGACAGCCAGACCCGCCTGTTTTCTCAGGTGGAAGGCTCGCTGCCAAACCATGTTGCGGTCACTCGGTCCAAAGATGCCTCGCGGGACTGGTTCGAATTGAAAGCCGTGCAAGCAGGTGCGGTGACAGTGTATCACGCCACCTCGATCAACGCCGTGATCGCAGCCGAGGACGCCCAGCGCAACTTTGTGCAAACGCTCGCCAAGACATTCGCGCATCTGTCCATCGGCCTTGCTGTGTTTGATCGCGATGGCCAGCTTGTGCTTTTTAACCCCGCATTGGTCGATCTGACGGGGCTGAACGCGCCCTTCCTGTCTGCACGTCCCACCATGTTGTCGTTCTTTGACGCACTGCGCGAGAACCGCCGCATGCAAGAACCCAAGAACTACAAGTCATGGCGAGAGGAAATCGCGGACCTGATCGCCGCCGCCACCGATGGCCACTACAGCGAAACATGGACGCTTGAGACAGGGCAAACCTACAATGTCACAGGTCGTCAGCACCCTGACGGGGCCACCGCATTTCTGATCGAAGATGTCAGCGCCGAGATGACCCTCACACGGAATTTCCGCACCGAGCTGGAGCAGGCGCAAATGATGGTCAACGCGGTCGAAGACGCGATGGCAATGTTCCTGCCATCAGGTGTTCTGACCCTCAGCAACGCCGCGTTCAGCCAGCACTGGGAGATTGATCCAGAAGCGGCGTTCGCGGATATGACAGTCCACGATTGCGCGCGCATATGGAAAGCGGCCTGCCTGCTTGGAAAAGACATGGCCGACCTTGACCGCGCCTTGACGGGCGCAATCATCGGATCAACGCAGAAACTGGCCCTCACGCAGAAAAGCGGACGGGTTTTGCAGTGCGAAGTCACACATCTTGCCTGCGGTTCCCTGTTGGTCCGCTTTCGGGCCGAGACACGCACGCAGGATCAAGGTCCCCTGCGATTAAGCGAAACCGCCTGATAGGACTTGCAGCCCGTGCGGGGCACCGTCACCATGGGCAAATGACCCGCTGTTCCCAAGTTCTTTCACTCGATCACCCAGACGCTACAGCCGCGGCCGCCCAGTCCTTGGCCGCGACGCTTGATGCGGGGGATGTTGTCTTGCTGGAAGGCGACGTGGGGGCTGGCAAAACCCACTTTGCGCGGTCCCTGATCCAGTCGATCCTGATCACCCCCGAAGACGTGCCATCGCCCACGTTTACCCTTGTTCAGACCTACGAGACGACGCGGGGCGAGGTCTGGCATGCGGACCTTTACCGCCTCACGGATGTTCTGGAAATCGAAGAGCTGGGTCTGGCGCAGGCGTTCGAGGGCGCGATCTGCCTGATCGAATGGCCTGACCGTCTGGGCGCATTGCGGCCCGCTTCCGCACTGACGCTCACCCTGACAGCGGGCGCATCAGAAGACGCGCGGGTCCTGACCGCAAACTGGCACGACGAAAAGTGGGTTTCCAAACTGGCAGGATGGTCCTGATGGAGATGCGCGCTGCCAAAAAACAGGCCTTTCTCGATCAAATCGGCTGGGGCAATTGCGTGGCCCGCGTCGTGGCAGGTGATGCCTCCAACCGCCGTTATGACCGCCTTGAAGACAGCAATGGTGCCACGGCCATTCTGATGGACGCACCCCCTGAAAAGGGAGAGGACGTTGTGCCGTTCGTCCGGATCGCCACGCATCTGACAGATCACGGCCTGAGCGCCCCGCAGATTTACCATCAGGACGCGCAGGCCGGTTTCCTTTTGATTGAAGATCTGGGCGACGGCATTTTTGCCCGTCTGATGGCCTCCGATTCTGCCCGCACCGAGGCGCTGTACCAGTCGGCAACGGATGTGTTGATTGCCCTGCAAAAGCTGCCGTTGCCGGACCTGCCGATCTGCGACGCAGACTGGCTTTGCGCGATGAGCGATCTTGCATTTGACTGGTATGGGCAAGGCGATCCGGTCACGGCGATGGCCGCCTTCGAGACTGCTTTTCGCCCATTGGCAGATGCGCTGGACGATACGGCCAAATGTCTGATCTTGCGCGACTACCACGCCGAGAACCTGCTGTGGTTGCCGGACCGGACGGGTGTAGCGCAGGTTGGCTTGCTTGATTTTCAGGACGCTCTCTTGGGCCATCCGGCCTATGATCTGGTCTCCGTTTTGCAGGATGCGCGGCGCGACGTTGACCCCGCGATCGAGGCCGCGATGATCGCAAGATACGCGCATGGCTCAGGCCAGGAACCGGACGTACTAACATCGGCTTATGCGACACTTGGCGCGCAGCGGAACCTGCGCATTCTTGGCATCTTCGCGCGACTGTGTATCCGCGATGGCAAACCGCATTACGTCGACATGATCCCCCGCGTCTGGGGATATCTGCAGCGCAATCTGGCGCACCCTGCATTGGCCGAGGTTGCGACGTGCCTGCGCGGTGCCCTGCCCGAACCCACACCTGACTTTCTGGAGCACTTGAAAAGCAAATGCGCAACGCCCCCCACGCCTTGATGTTGTTCGCTGCGGGCTTTGGCACGCGGATGAAACACCTGACCAAAACGCAACCCAAACCGATGATCAAGGTCGCCGGAAAACCGCTGATTGATCACGCGATTGATCTGGGTCGGGACGCGGGCTGCGCGCCGATTGTGGCGAACCTGCATTACCTGCCTGACGTTCTGGAAGCGCATCTGGCGCCCCAATCGGTGCAAACCGTCACAGAGCTGCCTGACATCCTCGAGACCGGAGGCGGATTACGCAATGCGCTGCCCGTTCTTGGCGCGAAGCCGGTGTTCACGTCCAACACGGATGCGGTTTGGGCAGGCCCCAACCCCTTGCGCCTGCTGGCCGATGCTTGGCGGCCCGAGGTGATGGATGCCCTGCTGATGACCGTGCCTTTGGATCACGCCGTTGGCCATGGGGGCGGGGGCGACTTTGATCTGGATGCAAACGGTGCGCTAACCCGTGGAGGTGCGATGATCTATGGCGGTGTGCAGATAATCAAAACGGATGGTTTGGCTGATATCGACCTGGCGAAATTCTCGCTTAACCTGCTGTGGGATCGGATGTTGCAAGACGGCCGCCTGCACGGGCTGACCTACCCTGGCCGCTGGTGCGATGTGGGGCACCCCGAAGGGATTACACTGGCGGAACAGATGCTGGAGAATGCGGATGTTTGATCCCTCCAGCACCCCGCGTGTGTTCGGCCTGTCACCGGGGGTGGATTTCCCGCAGGCGTTGGCCTTCGGCCTACACGACCGCCTTGGCGACGCACCACCCGAAGCGATGGCCCGCGTTGATCTGATCGTGAACACCCGCCGGATGCAGCGGCGCTTGCAGGCGATTTTTGATGCAGGCCCTTCAGGTTTCCTGCCCCGCATTCGTGTCATCACCGACCTTGACGGGTTGGTGCCCCAAATCGCACTTCCCCCCGCAACGCCGCCGCTGCGTCGACGGTTGGAACTGGTGCAGCTTGTCTCTCGTTTGCTAGAGGCGGACCCGGACCTCGCGCCGCGCTCCTCGCTTTATGGCCTGTCTGACAGCCTTGCAAAACTGATCGATGAAATGCAGGGCGAAGGCGTTCCTGCCGAGAAGGTTGCACAGCTTGATGTCAGCGATCGCTCGGGCCATTGGGCGCGCGCCCAGCGCTTTGTCGGGATTGCGCAGGATTATCTCGCTGGGGTATCCACCCAGCCCGATACAGAGGCACGGCAGCGCCAGTTGATCACGCGGATTGCGGCCCATTGGGAAACCGCGCCGCCTTCCCATCCGGTGATTATCGCAGGCTCCACCGGATCGCGGGGGACAACATCGATCCTGATGCAGGCAGTCGCAAAACTGCCGCAAGGGGCGCTTGTTCTGCCCGGCTTTGACTTTGCCATTCCCACGTCCGTCTGGAATGATCTGGACAC
>CALAIJ010000187.1 GCA_937923365.1 uncultured Sulfitobacter sp. | reverse complement strand
CGTGCCGTTGATCGGCGAGCTTGGGACATCAGGGATATATACGGGCTTTGGCCATCAGCACGTTGGTCTGACCGCTGGCCCCAAAACCGGCCGCCTGATTGCCCAGATCATCAACGGCGATACCCCAAATATCGACATGTCTGCCTATGCGCCTGAACGCTATACCGGATAATCAGGCATTCGGTGCAGTCGCTGCCGCTGATATCGACGCTTGTGATATCAGACCGGCTTTTCACGCGCCTTTGGACCCGTCACTGACCCCCGGTATCGGGGCAAGCACCCTTGCCGTCCGTCTTGAGAGGGCTGCGTCTGTCCTGCACCGCAAAATCACAGGCCATGCCCGTACTGCCATTTTGGCGTGATCAGGAAGGGACCGAAACAATCACCCATTGCTTCTTGACGCGGTCCTTGACCGTCCAGACCGGCTGCAATCCGTTGTCCATGACAAAGCCGTCGCCTGCTTTGACGTGGAACGCGTTCCCGTCTTCGGTGCGGATCGTCGCTTCGCCTTCAAGGATATGGCAATACTCGATCTGATCGTTCATGGGGCCCCGAAACTCTCCGGCTGTGCTCTCCCAGATCCCTGCGCGCACGGTCTCGTCGGCACCTTTGAAATGCACCCAAACCGTATGCTGCGGCGCGCCGGAAATGACGTTGTGGCTGTTGTCCTGCACGACCGCTTGGGTGTCGCAATCGGAGAATTTGGTGAGAGTTGTCATATCTGCCCCTTCTGGCTATCCGCACCCCCCCTGCGCCATACCTTTTGACGCGCGGGGTTGGGCCGTGAAAAATCCGGCACCATTTGACATCGCACAGGCATTTTTCATTGCAAAGATAGAAAATCGGGATGCGCATAGCCTGACGGCTGCAGAATTAAGGCCAGACATAAGTGACCTTATAGCCAGATGCGCAGCGTCTGGCCTGCGCGTCCCTGCAAACCCCTGCCAATACGCAATGATTCCAACGTGCCAAGCAAATCTATGCCCGCTCAAGGAGCACTTTGCGCTGCACAGCAGCATTTTTGGGCAGGTCGAGTCATTTTGTTGCGTATCAATCCGGTTTGCGCTTAGAAATGCGTGACGGAAGCGCGGATTTATCCGAATTTCCGCTGAACGACCTATGGGGCCGCGATGCGTAACCGCGCCGTCCTCGTACAAAAACAAACCTAAGGGAGACTACCATGAAGAAATTTACACTCGGTTTGGTTGCTGCAGCTGCTGCATCAATCTCCGCGAACGCTGCATTTGCAGACGGCCACGGTGAGATCACCGTCGCCTATTTCCTTGAGTGGCCCATGCCATTTATGATGGCAAAAGCCTCCGGCGCATATGACGAAGCACTGGGCACCAAGGTAAACTGGGTATCCTTCGAGACAGGCACAGCCATGTCTGCTGCGATGGCGTCCGGTGACGTGCACATTTCCGTTTCTCAGGGCCTGCCACCTTTCGTGGTTGCCGCGTCCGGCGGTCAGGATCTGCAGCTGCTTGACGTTGCAGTCAGCTATGCCGAGAATCAGGGTTGCGCCGTGCACGCCGATCTGGAGATCGACAAGACCAACGCATCCGAGCTTGCTGGCAAGAAAGTTGCCGTGCCACTTGGTACTGCTGCGCACTACAGCTTTATCCGTCACATGAGCCACTTCGGTGTGCCTCTCGACAGCCTGTCCATCGTGGACATGCCTCCCCCAGAGGGCGCGAACGCCTTGGGCCAGAAAGCGGTTGATTTCGCCTGTGGTTACGGCGGTGGCTGGGCCAGCATGCAGGAATACGGCGACAAGCTGTTGACCGGTGCTGAAAAGCAGGAAATCGGCATTCTGGTGTTTGACGTCACATCCGCACCAGCAGCATTTGTTGCCGAGAACGGCGACATGGTTGCCAAGTTCCTCAAGGTCACAGCGGACGCCAACGCATCCTGGGCTGCTGATCCTTCCGATGAGAAGCTGGCCGTGATTGCTGAGCAATCCGGTATGGATCTGGAAGGCGCACGCGCTGCTATCTCCACAATGTCCTTCCCAACCATCGAAGAGCAGCTTTCCGAAGCATGGCTCGGTGGCACGGCTGCTGGCTTCATGAAGGGAGTTGCGGACGTATTTGTCGAAGCAAAGTCCATCGACAGCGCGCTCGACAGCTATGAAGGCGCCCTGAACGCAGAGCCTCTGGCAGCTGCGGGCAAAATGTAAGCCATAAGCGGCTCCTACATTCAGGCCCGGCGCGTTCATCGTGCCGGGCCTACCTTTAAGCAGCGCCAACAAGCTGCGGTAACAAAATCAATTTCGGCTCGGGAGGGAACAATATGTCCGGCCTATCCATCCAGAATTTATCCATGCGCTTTGAGCTGCCAAACGGCGGTGCTGTGCAGGCATTGGAAGACGTCACGCTTCAACTGAAAGAAGGCGAACTGATGAGCGTGCTGGGCCCCTCGGGTTGCGGCAAGACGACACTGTTGAACATCGCTGCGGGCTTTTTGGCCCCGACAAGCGGCAAGCTGGTCCTGAACGGCAAAGACATCCACGGCCCCGACGCGGACCGCGGCATGGTGTTCCAGAAGGGCGCCCTGTTCGAATGGATGTCCGTGCGTGAAAACGTCGGCTTTGGCCCCTCCATGAAGGGCATGCCCAACGGCGAAAAGCGCGAGATTGTGGACCACCTGCTGGACGTTGTCGGTTTGCAGGAATTCAAGGAAAAGGCCGTCTACGAACTGTCTGGCGGTATGCAGCAGCGCGTGGCCCTTGCCCGCTGCCTTGCCAATGATCCTGATGTTATCTTGATGGACGAACCCCTTGGTGCCCTAGACGCTTTGACCCGCGAAAAGATGCAGTCGCTGGTGCTGAAACTCTGGAAAGAGACGGGCAAGACGATCATCCTGATCACCCACTCCGTCGAAGAAGCCCTGCTGTTGGGCGAACGCCTGATCGTGATGGCGCCACGTCCGGGCCGTATCCACAAGGAATACCGCCTGCCCTTTGCCGAGCTTGGCGTCGGCGCGGACCTGCGCGAGGTCAAAAAGCACCCTGACTTTGCCGTCAAACGCGATGAGATCCTCAACATGATCTGGGACATGGAAGAAGAAATTATGGGCCGCACGGAGGAAAGCGCATGACCGGTATATTCGTCCTCGCCATCTATGTCGGCATCTTTATTGCGGCGTATTTTATCATCACCAAAGTGGTCAACCGTGCGGTCAGCAGCGATTACACCTCGCTCAAGACTGTTACCTTTGGCGACGAAAGTGCCGTGCGCCCCAACCGTTGGGCGGGCATCATCTCCATCCTGACATTGTTCCTGATCTGGGGCATGTTCACAGGATCGTCCCTGTTGCCCAAGTTCCTGCACGCCCCCGGCGCTTACGTCGGCGACATCGAGTTTACCTACACAGCCGAAGCAAACGGCGAACGCGATGACGGCACCGTGACAGTGATCGTCCACCCCCGCGAGGAAAAGGTCGACGCCCCCGAAGTTGATCCCGGCGAAGGCTTTGCCAAGAACGATTCCGCAGCCATCGCACAATGGCGTACCGGCCTTATCCGCGTCGACAAAAACGACGAAATCGGCCGGGATGGTGGTGCCAAGGTTGTCGCCATCAACGGCACGCCCATCGCACCGGGTGAAACCGTGCAGGTCGAAAACGGGGCCGTCACGCTGTCCGACAAAGGCACGCCAAACTTCGCGCCTTATCGTGGCTGGCAGATGGAACCGCTCTACCTGCCTCCGCCAGAGGAAGTCGGCAAGCGCACCGTCAAAGTCCTTAGCGAAGGTTTCCGCGGCTTTACCCTGATCGAACACCTTGGCTATTCATTGTTCCGCGTTGTGGCGGGCTTCCTGCTGGGCGCGCTTGTGGGCATCCCGCTGGGCTATGCCATGGGCCTGTCCAACTGGTTCCGTGGCTGGTTTGATCCCATCGTGGAATTCATGCGCCCCGTGCCACCCTTGGCGCTGATCCCGCTGGTGATCATCTGGTTTGGCATCGGTGAGACAGGCAAGATCATCCTGCTGTTCCTCGCCGCCTTGTGGATCATGGCGATTGCCGCGCGCTCTGGCGTGTCGGGGGTCAACATCTCCAAGGTGCATGCCGCCTATTCGCTGGGTGCCAGCAAGTCGCAGATCATGCGCCACGTGATCATCCCCAATTCCCTCCCCGAGATCTTTACCGGTGCACGGGTTGCGATGGGTGTCTGTTGGGGCACTGTGGTTGCCGCCGAACTGGTCGCCGCCGAGCAAGGTGCCGGCATGATGATCATGGTCGCGTCCCGCTTCCAGAACACGGACATCGTCATAATGGGCATCATCCTGATCGGCGTGATCGGATTTGGCATCGACATGCTGATGCGGTGGGCCGAACGCCTGTTGGTGCCATGGAAAGGCAAAGCCTAAGGGCTGACCCATCTGAAAGAAGAAAAAACGGGCCCCTAAGGGGGCCTGTTTGCGTTTCAGCACTGACGGGCCCTCCCCTGCCCCTTGTTGCCGCTCACGGCGGCTGTGCGGCCCGCTGAGCGCCTGGCTGGCCCTACGGGGTCCATCGCCTAGTGCATCGACGCATGCGCTGCATGCAGCTTGTCCCAGTCAAACGTGACACCGATGCCATGATCGTCCGGCGCGACAGCGCGGGCGTTTTCAACAACCAAGGGCCGCGTGGTGTATTCATCGATGGGAAAGGAATGCACTTCGATCAGTCCGGCATTGGTCTGCCCTGCCACCAGACTGACATGCAGTTCCTGCATCCCGTGACTGCAAGCAGGCAAGCCGTGCACGCGGGCAAGTGCTGCGACCTGCAACCAGCCCGTTATGCCGCCACAATTGGATGCATCAGGCTGAAGATAGGACAGCCCTGCATCTGCGCAGGCATACTCGAACTCATGGATCGTGTGCAGGTTCTCTCCCATAGCGAGCGGCATACCGGTGGCCCGTGCGATCTCTCCATAGCCTTTGTAGTCATCGGGAATGGTGGGCTCTTCGAACCACAGCAGATCGAACGGCTCAAACGCCCTTGCGGCTTCGATGGCTTGCGGCACGCTCATTGAATAGTTGGCGTCGACCATGAACGCGATGTCTGGACCGATCACCTCTCGGATGGCCTTGATGCGGGCCACATCATCGGCAAGCTCCGGCTGCCCGATCTTGATCTTAACGCCGCCAAAGCCGCGGGCCAGATAGCCTTCGGTTTGCCGGATCAGTTTGGGGAGGGAAAAGTTGAGGTCGATCCCTCCGCAATAGGCCCCACACGTCCGGGACGCGCCGCCCGCCATTTGCCAAAGCGGCTGGCCAATGCGTTTGCCCCGCAGGTCCCAAAGCGCGATGTCCACCGCTGAAATGGCAAAGGACGCAATGCCTCCGCGGGCGACATAATGTACGTGCCACTGCATCGCCTCGTACAGCGCTTCGACGGCAGTGCCATCCTGACCGATCAGAAACGGTGTCAGATCGTGCTGGATCATCGCAGCAATCGCCCTGCCCCCTTTACCGCCTGTATAGGTATACCCCGTCCCCTCAGAGCCGTCCTTGAGCCTGATCGTGGCTGTGACCAGCTCAAAATGGGTATGGTCACCGTGTTTGGCATCCGTAAGGACCTCGGCCAGCGGCACGTCGAAAATCTGTGTTGTGATGCTTTCAATCTGCATCATCGGGTCGCTGGAGATTGTTGGGGCCATGGATTCGCACTCCTTTCTTTTTTGGTACGACCAAATGTGTGGATTTGCAATCTTCTGACCGCCTACGCATCCTGAGTGAGTATTTGGTCCAACAAAACCTTCCAAACGAGGGCGATGCCTGCTATCGCAAGGCCATGACATCCCCTGCCCCAGACCGCGCGGCGGCTGCCGTGGTTGCAGCACTCGAAGCACGCATCCATACAGGCGCTTTGCCAGACGGCACCCCCCTGCCCTCAGAGCGCAGTCTGATGGATGAATTCAACGTCAGCCGCACAGTTGCCCGCGAAGCGACACAGGCGCTTTCAGCCCGCGGGCTGGTCGAGGCCCGCCTACGCCATCGGCCCGTTGTCCGCAGGCCTGGCTATCAGACGGCGCTGGATGCTCTTGGCTCAATAGTGACCCATCTTTTGGCACGCGATGGCGGCGTTAAGAACCTCTTTGAAACGCGCTGTATGATCGAAGGGACGCTGGTGCGTAGCGCGGCGAAAAATGCAACCAAAGCTGATCTTGCACAGCTACGCCTTGCACTGGACACCAACGAACAAGCCATTTCGGACTCTGATCTGTTCTACAAGACCGACGTGGCCTTTCACGGTGTGCTCTACGAGATTTCGGGCAACCCTGTGATGCCGGCCCTGCATCACGCCTACACAAGCTGGCTGTC
>CALAIJ010000186.1 GCA_937923365.1 uncultured Sulfitobacter sp. | reverse complement strand
TGGGGGATTTCTTTCACCAGCTGCACCACAAATACTTTGAGTGTAACTACGGCACGGTCGAAATGCCCTGGGACCGTTGGTTCGGCACCTTCCACGATGGTACGGCAGAGGCGACCACCCGCACCCGGGCCTTCAAAAAGCAGATGTATACGAAATGACCGACCGCAAGGAATGGAACCACACGCCTGAACTGCCCATCGCGGTGTCGCCGCTGTGGCAGTGGCCGCCCAAACCGCTCAAGGTTTTGAAATGGTATGCAGACGGGTGGTTCTTCCTGACCATCAATATGGGCATTCTGGCGCTGGCCTTCATCAGCTATTTGTGGCTGACACCCGCGATTTCTTTGAACCAGGCACCCGCCCTGTGGTGGATCGCGCCGATATTCCTGCGCAACTACGTGCTGACCCTGCTTGTCGCGGGGGGGCTGCATCTTTGGTTCCACAAATACGCCGTGCAGGGCACCGAAAAGAAGTACGATCCGCGGCCTTTCCCGCGTAAGGGCAGGATGTTCAGCTTTGATCATCAGGTGCTCGACAACATGTTCTGGACGCTGGCCTCTGGCGTGACGATCTGGTCCGCTTTCGAGGCCGGGCTGTGGTGGGCCTTGGCCAATGGCTACGCACCGCTGGCCACGTTCAGCGAAATGCCGATATGGTACGTCGCGTTCTTTTTCCTGATCCCTGTGTGGGAGAGTTTCTATTTCTACTGGATACACCGGTTGCTGCACACAAACATGTTCTATCGCTTCCATGCGCTGCATCACCGGAATACCGACATTGGTCCGTGGTCAGGCCTGTCGATGCATCCTGTGGAACATGTGCTCTACTTCGGGACGGTGATCATCCACTTTGTTGTGCCCAGCAGCCCTGTGCATGTGGTGTTTCACCTGATGTTCTACGCCATCCTTGCGGTGACGACGCACACTGGTTTTGAGGGCCTGTGGTTCCGCAACGCCAAGCGTGTGCATCTGGGCATGTTCCACCATCAAATCCACCACCGCTATTTCGAAGTAAACTACGGTAATCTGGATGTACCGTGGGACAAGCTGTTCGGATCGTTCCACGACGGAACACCCGAGGGCAAAGCCGCGATGCGGGAACGGCTGGCGGCGCGCAAACGCTCTGTTTGAAGGAAAGTCTGTGCCTGAGGCCTGACCCACCCGTATGCAATGCCAAAGTGGCGCGTATGCTGCACAGTCGGGATTGCGTTTTACCCGCAAATCAAAGCAGGACCGGTGCGCCTTTCACGCAGGCTGCCGAAGGGGTCGGCCTTCGGTCGATAAGGCAAGGTTCTCGCCCAGCCGCCTCTTGCGGAGATAAGGCGCGCGGACATATGGTGCGGGTCAAAAGCCATTTGCCGAAAGCAGTATTATGAACCTTCTCTTTGTGCATCAGAACATGCCGGGCCAGTACCGCGAATTGGTCCAATGGCTTGCCGCGCAGGGCAGCCACCGCATTTACTTTCTGACGCAACGCAAGAATGCGCCGAATTTGCAGGGTGTAGAGACACGCAAATACCAGTCTCACCGACGACCCGCCAAAGATGCCTACGGCCTTTCCAAAGTCTGGGAAGAGGCAACAGGTTACGGGTTTGGCGCGGTGCAGGCCGCTAAAAAGATCGAAGCGGAAGAGGGCTTTAGACCTGACATCATCGTAGGTCATGCGGGATGGGGCGAGTTGACGTTCTTCAAACAGATCTGGCCGGATGTGCCAATCATCGGGTTCTTTGAATACTATTACAACATGACCGGCGGGTCAGTCGGGTTCGACCCCGAAGAGCCTGTCTCGGAACACGCACCGTTCCTGATGCACGCCCGTAACTCCGTACCGTTGGTCAATATCGAGACCGTCGATCAGGGCCATTGCCCCACCTATTGGCAGCGCGACCGCTTTCCCAAAAGCTTTCACAACCGTGTTTATGTCTGCCACGATGGCATCCGCACCGACAAGCTGTTGCCCAAGCCCAAGGTTAAACTGGGGCTGAACCGTCTGGGCCGCGACCTTACCAAAAGTGACGAGGTCATCACCTACGTCGCCCGAAATCTTGAGCGTACGCGCGGCTTTCACACGCTGATGCGCGCGCTTCCCCGTATCCTGAGCGAGCGGCCCGCCGCGCGTATTCTGATTGTTGGCGGATCAGAGGTGTCCTATGGCGGAAAAAGCAAGGTCCCCGGTGGTTTGCGCGCCGAGATGGAGGCCGAGATCGGGGACCGTGTCGACTGGGATCGCGTGCATTTTCTGGGGCAAATCCCCTATCCCGACTACCAGAAGATGGTGCAGGTCAGCCGCTGCCACATCTATCTGACCATGCCGTTCGTGCTGTCGTGGTCGCTGCTGGAAAGCATGTCCATGGGGGCCACCATTGTCGCCGCTGATGTGCCGCCTGTGCGCGAGGCGATGACCCACGGAGAGACCGGCCTGCTGGTGGATTTCTTTGATCCCGATGCGCTGGCTGCTCAGGTCATCGACGTGCTTGCACGGCCCAAGGACTTTGCCCACATCGGCAAAGCGGCGCGCGACCATGTGGTCGAGAATTACGATTTCCTGACCAAGTGCCTGCCAGAGCATATCCGCCAGATCAACGCGCTGGTGCCGTCCGAAAAGGCGATCAAACTGCCCGCCTGAGGCAGTTTAATTCGAGACGCCGTTCGCCGCTGATACCAGCCCGAAGACCGAACCCACCAATCCCAGCACGGTGCGGGTGTTGTTCAACGGGCTTTCCGTTGCCAGCACCAGATCACCGGAGTTGATGTGGAAGTTGCGCGCCGAAAACAGACCGTCCGAAGTGGTCAGGTCCAGCGTGAAGACCACACGCGTTTTGCGCGGGCCGCGGACGCCTGCACTGACAGCAGAGGCGGGATATTCACGCAGGATCAGGATGCCCTGCGGGTCGCCCCGGTTATCGTTCACGCCGCCCACAATCGCCAGCGCATCCAGCGCGGACAGATCATCGCGATTGAACGGATGCTGTGCCTCTTTGCCTGCCGCACCAAGCGACAGGAAGTAGCGGCGGTCTTCTTCGACGATCAGTTTGTCGCCGCCATGCAGGCGGGTATCCAGCTTGGGGTTGTCGTACAGACGGTCAATGGAGGTCGCATAGATTTTGTGACCGCGCACCAGCTTCACCTGCGGGTTCTCCATCTCGGCGCTCACGCCACCACCGGCCGAGATTGCAGCCAGAACAGAAAAATCATTGTCTGGCATCGGAATGTTACCGGGGTTGTTCACGCCGCCCACCAGATCAATGGAGTTCTGGCGCCCTTCGGCCATCGACAGCTGCACTTGGGCGGAGGGCACGATGGCCTCCAACTGGCGCTGGATCGAGGCGCGCGCGCTGTCCGGTGTGCGGCCAGAGACTTTCACCTTGCCCACATAGGGCACAAAGATCGTGCCCGCCGAGGATACCCGCAGCGCAGGCAATGTTGCGACACGCTGGTCAGGGCCTGTCAGCAACGAGTTTTCGCTGCTGTCCCAGATTTGCACATTCAATGTATCGCCCGCGCGGATCACCTGCGCGATAGAGCCGTGGGAATGGCCGATCCACGCGTAGCTGCGCGCGCCTGTGCGCGGCCAGCCTTTGACGCTGGGCAAAAAGGCGCGGGTCACAGGGTAGACAGCAATTTCGGTGTCGACATCTTCCGACGTGGCAAGGACTTCTTTTTGGATCGCCGCCCCACGGGGCAGGTTACTACAGGCCGCAAGGGTCACACAAAGCAAGACCCAGCCCATCGTTTTGAAGTGTTTGCCCATGTATCCCCGCCCGCTTTTGCGTGTCATTGATGCCGCAAGGGGCGGTCATTGCGAGGTCTGTGCTATAGGCTTGGCAGCAGCAGACTGGTCACAAAAATTCCGACCCCCGTTGGAATTTCCTGTGCCGCACGATACTGCCATTGCGCATGACGTCAATGATTTCAGACACATCAGGGCCAATTAGCCCCACACTGATTCTGGGTGGATCAGGTCGTTTGGGGGCGATGCTTGGCGCGTTCTGGCCCAAAGAGGCCCGCATTGCGCTGCACAGCACGCAGCCAAACCCCGAATTTCTGGTTTTTGATCTGATACTTGAACCGTCCAAGGCAAGGATCGCCTGTCAGGGGAAGGGAGCCGTGATCTGTCTGGCGGGTGTCACCAACCTGCGCGCGCAAACCCATGCAGAGGTGCTTTCGCGCAACAGTGATCTTGCCCTTGCCGCAATGCGGGCTGCACATGCCGCAGGCGCTGGCCGCGTCTTTGTGGCGTCCTCTGCTGCGGTCTATGGGGCCGCGTCAGGGCTGTTGCAGGAAAGTGCCGCGCTTCGCCCCGTCTCGGACTACGGGATTGCCAAGGCACGGATGGAGGATGCCGCATTGCAAGAAGCCCACCGTCTGGGTCAGCCCGTCACCATGTTGCGGATCGGCAATGTCGCAGGTGCGGATGCCATTCTCGGAGGCTGGCGCCCGGCCATGCAAATTGATCAATTGCCCGACGGAACCACGCCGCAGCGCAGCTATATCGGGCCGCAGACGCTGGCGCAGGTCTTGCACGGCCTCACGCGTCATGCGGATGTGCCGGAGGTTTTGAACATAGCCGCAGAAGGTGCTGTGCAGATGGGCGCGTTGCTGGATGCCGCAGGGTTGGCATGGGAGTCGCGCAAAGCGCCCAAGGATGTGATTGCCGATGTCACTCTGGACACCACGCTTTTGGGCGGGCTTGTGGACCTGCCACATGATGCGGGCAATGCAGACAGGCTGGTGGCCGAATGGCGCGCTTTTGAACACACGAGGACAGGTGCATGACGATTAGAAAACGCATCTTTGATTTGTTCTTTGCCAGTTTGCTGGTGATCATTCTGGGGCCGGTGCTGATTTTTCTGATCGTGTATCTGCTGGTCAAGCAAGGCCGCCCGCTGTTTTATGTGGCTGAACGCATGAAAGGGCCGAACCAGCCGTTCAACCTGTGGAAGTTGCGAACAATGACAGTTGTCGACGCGGACCAAGGCGTCAGCGGGGGCAACAAGGCCGCAAGGGTCACGCCGACAGGTGCTTGGCTGCGGCGCAAAAGGCTGGACGAATTTCCGCAGCTTTGGAACATCCTCAAGGGCGATCTGAGCTTTGTCGGCCCGCGTCCGCCCCTGCGGGAATACGTGGAGCGGTTCCCCGATATCTATGCAGAGGTGCTGAAATCGCGCCCCGGCGTCACCGGTCTGGCCACCATCCGGTTTCACAAACACGAAGACCGCCTGCTGTCGCGCTGCGAAACGCCTCAGGAAACGGACGCGGTCTATACCCGCATCTGTGTCCCCCGCAAAGCGCGGCTGGACCTGATTTACCAGCGCCATCAAAGCACGTGCTATGATTTTGATCTGGTGTTTCAGACTATTGGCAACCTGTTTCGCCGCCGAAAGTAGCGGGAACCCGCGCATTTTCATGCCTGATCGGCGGTTTTTGCGCCATTTTTGCCCCAATATCAGGGGCTTTGCGCAATACGTAAAAATAATCAGGTGCAAAACGAACTTCGGTTGTGCCAGAATGTTATCCACAGGTTTGGCGCCCACAAGTGCAGTTGTATTGGCCAGCTTTCACGCCTGTTTCGGCATGTGCCGATGTCCAAGCCAAGGAACGAATAAAGCGTGCTGAAGTTTATCAAGTCCCTCACAGACCGTCAGAAGCGGTGGATCATGCTTGCGCTCGATTCACTCATGATCGTTGCGGCCATGATGTTCGCCCTCTCGGTGCAAGGCACGCCGGGCGGGGTCTATGACCACTTCATGATGTATCTGCCGGTCCTGCCTTATCTGCTGATTACGGGCGGGCTTGTATCGTCCTGGCTGGGGATCAGCGCAATCCGCCTGAAGGCATATGAGACAGCGGCCATTGGATTGACTGCGATCTTTGCTGTCGTCCTTGTGCTGACTTCTATTGTGGCCTCCAACGTGGCTGCGCTTGAGCTTCCGCCTGGCGTGCATGTGGTTTTTGGCGCAGTGTTCTTTACGCTTGCGGTCATCAGTCGCGCCATCCTGTTGCAGATTGTTGTCGCCATGTACCGCAGTGCCGCGCCGCGCCTGCGGGTTCTGATCTATGGTGCGGGCACGACTGGCACGCAATTGGTGTCCGCCCTGCGCAGCCACGAGACGATCGAGCCTGTGGCCTTCGCGGATGACAACGTTGCCATCCAAGGGCTGACCGTTGCGCATTTGCCCGTGATCAATCCGCTGCGCATCGCCGAAGTCGCCCGCGAACGGAACATCGACCGTGTGCTGCTGGCCGTCCCCTCGCTGAGCGCGCCAAAGCAGGCGCAGATCGCACGGCGGCTGGAGAAGCTGGGCCTTGAAGTGCAGGCGGTTCCGTCTTTTGCGCAGCTCATCGGAGAAAAGGCGCTGGTTGACAAGCTGGAGCCCGTCTCGGCGCATCGATTCCTGAACCGCGACGAGGTCGAAGACCCACTAAGTAACCTGCCCGACTGCTACACAAGCAAGGTGGTTATGGTCACGGGGGCGGGTGGCTCCATCGGGTCCGAACTGTGCCGTCAGGTGCTGGATCATCACCCTGCCAAGCTGGTGCTTTATGAACTGAGCGAACTGGCTCTTTACAATGCCGACATGGAACTGCGCCAGTTAAGCGAAGGGGCGGACATCGAGATCGTGCCGATCCTCGGCTCCATCACCGAGCCGCGTCAGGTGCGCAAAGTTCTTGAAGAACATGGTGTTCAGATCATCCTGCACGCTGCCGCCTACAAGCACGTGCCGTTGGTCGAAGCCAATCCGCTTGCGGGTCTGGTCAACAACGTCTTTGGCACGCAAACGCTGGCCGAACAGGCGGCCAAGGCGGGGATCGAACGGTTCATCCTTATCTCGTCCGACAAGGCCGTGCGGCCTGCCAATATCATGGGGGCCTCCAAACGGCTTGCCGAACAGGTCGTGCAAGACCTCGCTCGCAACCGGGCCGAGGCTTCGGCAACGGTTTTCTCCATGGTGCGTTTCGGCAATGTGCTGGGCTCCTCGGGGTCGGTTGTGCCGCTGTTCCAGGACCAGCTCAGCCGTGGTGGACCGCTGACCGTCACGGACCGCAATGTTGCGCGCTATTTCATGACCGTGCAGGAAGCCGTCCGGCTGGTACTGCAAGCGGGCGCCATGGCGCAGGGCGGCGAAGTGTTTGTGCTGGACATGGGCAAGCCCGTACCGATCCTGCAATTGGCGCGCCAAATCATTGAAACTGCAGGATATACTGTGCGCGATGAGGCGAACCCAGACGGCGACATTGAAATTGCCATCACCGGCCTGCGCCCCGGCGAAAAGATGACCGAAGAGCTGACCCTGTCCGGCAATCTGCTGGGCACGCGGCACCCCAAGATTTTCTCGACCCACGAAAGCGGGCTGTCGGAGGTTGAACTGGCCTCCGCCCTGCGGCGCCTGCGCGAGGCCTTTGTGGCCAGCAGCGAAGATATGGCCCGCTCCGTTGTGCAAGATTGGGTCGAAGGATTTGCTGCCGCGGATACTGAAATCAAGGGCCCGCAAACCTCGCAAATCGCGCCTTAGTCCTGTCGCAGGATTGTCGCGGTTTTCGCCTTGATCGGACCACAAAGCGGCTAGTGGTTGATTTGTAGCGCGCGCCCGTGCGAAACAGGGAAAAAGATGTCGCAGGCGAAGGGCAGTATCGTGCAGCAGGCTATCTGGAAGACACAGGCAAAAACGCTGGGCTTCGGCCTGGCTTTCAGTGCTTTTGGCACATTCGGCGCGCTGGCCCAACAAGGGTCCGGACCCGATCAGGTGTTCAACATCCCTGACCGCCCCACGCTCAACTTTTACGGATCAGCCGGCCTGATCGACATGCCTTCGGGTGAGGCACTGCCAGACGGGCAATTCGTTATCGGTGTGTCCAACTTTGGTGGCAGCACGCGTACCACCGTGACCTTTCAGGCCACACCGCGCCTCTCTGCCAGCTTTCGCTACACAGGCATCAAAGAGGCCAACATCGCTGGCTTCGAGACGTACCGCGACCGTAGTTTCGACATCCGCTATCTGATCAACAAAGAAAGCCGCGTACTGCCAGCTGTCACCATCGGCCTTCAGGATTTTGCCGGTACAGGCATCTATGCGGGCGAATACATCGCAGCCACCAAGACCTTTGCAGGTGCAGGACGCATCCCCGGCACGGTCAAGGTCACCGCGGGTCTGGGCTGGGGCCGCTTGGGCAGTTCAGGGTCCATCGGCACGCCCTTTGGCGGCAACCGTCCGGCATTTGACACCTCAAGCTCTGGCGGCGAGTTGTCCACCGATCAGTGGTTTCGCGGACCTGCCGCGCCTTTCGCAGGCGTCGAATGGCAGATCAGCGACAAGTGGGGCGTAAAGGCCGAATATAGCTCGGATGCCTATGACACCGAAGTGCGGCAAGGTGTGTTGACGCGCAAATCGCGGTTCAACTTTGGTGCGGAGTATCAGTATTCCGACACCGTGCGTGTTGGTGGTTATTACCTTTACGGCTCCGAGTTGGGTTTGAATGTGCAAATCCAGTTGAACCCCAAGCGGTCACTGACCCCGCTGCGCACGCCTGCACCCGATCCGGTTGCACAGCGCCCCAGCCGCAATGCAAACCCCGATGCGTGGACGACCGCGTGGGTCGGCAAGCCCGAGGCACCGACCATTCTGGCAGATGCGCTGAAGCCGCGACTGGCCAAGCAAGGTCTTGAGTTCGTTGCCCTCAAGGTTACGGCCAACAGTGCCGAAGTGCGCTACCGCAATAACACCTATCCGGCGACGTCCGTCGCGATCGGGCGCGTGTCGCGTGCCATGGCGCAGATCATGCCGCCATCGGTCGAGACATTCCGCATCGTCACCATGTCGGGCGGTTTGGCGCAATCTGCCGTGACCATTCGCCGTTCCGACCTCGAAGCGCTGGAGTTTGATCCGCAAGCAGCCGACGCCTTGCTGGCCGTGACCGGCATTTCCGAGGCCGCACCCCGTCTGGAAAATGCAACAATCAATCAGGACCTCTATCCGGATTTCGCATGGTCCGTCGCACCCTATGTCAAACCCAGTTATTTCGATCCGGATGAACCCCTGCGCCTTGATGGCGGTTTGAAGTTCGGGGCGACGTTCAAGCCCGCACCCGGCTGGACGATCAGCGGCAAGGTCACGCACCGGTTGTTCGGTAACGTCGGCGACTCGCTGCGGGTCAGCGACTCGTTGATTGAACCTGTGCGCACCAATGCCGTGCGCTATGCCGGATCAGACACCGCGCTGGATAACCTTTATGTTTCAAAGCAGTGGAAGCCCGGTCAGAATACCTATGCCCGCGTCACTGCCGGTTATCTGGAGCGGATGTTCGGTGGCGTATCCGCCGAGCTTTTGTGGAAACCTGTGGGCAGCCGTCTGGCCCTCGGTGTCGAAGGGAACTACGTCAAACAGCGTGATTTCTCTGGCCTCGGGTTTCAGGATTACGGCGTCGCAACGGGTCATGCCTCGGCCTACTACGAATTCAACAACGGGTTTCGCGGGCAACTTGATGTCGGTCGCTATCTTGCAGGCGATGTCGGGGCGACAGTGACGCTGGAGCGCGAGTTCAACAATGGCTGGCGTGTTGGTGGCTTCTTTACGGTCACGGATGTCTCCTCCGAGGACTTTGGCGAAGGATCGTTCGACAAAGGTATCTTGCTGACTGTTCCGCAGCGCTGGTTCCTGGGCACCCCCAGCAAGCAGACAAGCACCACCACCATCCGCCCTGTGCAACGCGACGGCGGCGCGCGTCTGTCAGTGCCCGGCCGTTTGTATGAACAGGTCAGATCGGGCCATCGCAACGCGCTTGAGCAGAACTGGTCGGGGGTTTGGGAATGATCCGTATGAAATATCTGACTGCAGCGGCCATGGGGCTGGCGCTGGTTCTGTCCGCCTGTGGCAACCAGCCTGACCAAAGCAATACCGTGCTCAAGACCGCAGGGTCGCAACTTGCCAGTATCGCCAAAGGCGGCGGCGCGCGGCGCAAGGGCAAGGCCCCTTACGCGCAGGTCACTCAAAAGCAGTTGGAGAACACCAAGGTTCCCGCGCTACAGGTCAACAACGAAACACGCGGCGGCAGTGACATCCTGCGGTTGGCAACACGGCGCAACGACAGCAATCCGGGCCGTGTCGCGGTCTGGGGTGGCGGCGGTGCGTTGCAGTTGTTCGTGCGCGGCGGCGTGCTGGTCGGCACGCGCGGGATCGGCGGCGATATCATCTCTGCGGACGCAACCAGCACAATTCGGGCAATAGCGGGCGCCCGTTCGGGCAATGGCGAGCGGCGGTATTTCATCTCGGATGGCGCTTATGGTCAGGTTGAACTGGTCCTGAGCTGTGACATCGAGACAGTCGGGCGCAGCACCACACAAGTCGTGCATTTGAGCTATGCCACAACCCATCTGCGCGAGACCTGTATCGGGGGGGCAAACGACAATGTCCGAATCGTAAATGAGTACTGGGTTCAGCCTTCAAGTGGCATTGTACGGCGCTCACGGCAGTGGGCAGGCCCGCTATCAGGCTATTTTGAATTGATATTGCTCAGAAATTAGGCCCAGAGATAGCAATTATGCAACGATTTCACCGATATTGTTGACAAATCTCCGCCTACGCGAGAATCTCGAGTTGATCTTGCGCAGATGAGCGCATAGTAAAGGCACTAGCAATATCGGCTATCTACGGCTGTTAACCAAAAGGACGACTAATATGTTTAAAGTACTCTCCGCGGCAGCTTTGATTGTCGGCATGGCAACTTCTTCTTTCGCTGGCACCATCGAGTCCCAGCCAGTTCAGCAAGTTCAGAACGATGACGCATTCGCTGCGGCACCTTCTTCTTCCGCCAGCAACCTGGTTATCCCAATCGTTGCTTGCTTGGTGATCTGCACACTGCTGCTGGACGACGATTCTTCCAACGGCACAGCAGACGTTGTAGTCGCTGACTAATTCGTCACTGCCAACTTCGGCATGACAGACGGGCTACCCTTACGGGTGGCCCGTTTCTTTTTGTGCCGCAGCTTTTGATGTTTTTGGAGGTCGCGCATGGAGAAGACCCTGCTGTCCTTTGGTCACGGCTTTAGTGCGCGTGCACTGGCCGCGCGCCTGATCCCGCAGGGATGGCGTATTATCGGCACCACCCGTAGTGCTGACAAATGCGAGGCGATTGCCGCCACAGGCGTTGAACCGCTGGTCTGGCCCGGCAATGACCTTGCCGCGCTGATAAAAGAAGTCCCGCATCTTCTGGTGTCCGCAGGGCCGGGCACCGAGGGTGATCCGCTGCTGGCAGCTTATCGGGATGCCATCAAAGCCGCCGCCACAAATATGCGCTGGGTTGGATATCTGTCCACCACCGGCGTTTACGGCGATCATCAGGGCGCGTGGGTGGATGAGACCACACCGCTGACCCCCGCCACCAAACGTGGTCAGGCGCGGGTCGAGGCGGAAAGCGCATGGCAGGCAATCCCCGACGCGCCCCTGCATATCTTTCGCCTTG
Organism: uncultured Sulfitobacter sp.; assembly: GCA_937923365.1. Taxonomy (GTDB): domain Bacteria; phylum Pseudomonadota; class Alphaproteobacteria; order Rhodobacterales; family Rhodobacteraceae; genus Sulfitobacter. The sequence goes on along the minus strand of CALAIJ010000186.1, from coordinate 3,246 downwards.
CCGGCATCTATGGGCCCGGGCGTGGCCCCTTTGCCAAAGTGCGCAAAGGCACTGCGCGGCGGATCATCAAAGAAGGGCAGATCTTTAGCCGCATCCATGTCGAGGATATTGCTCAGGCGCTGGAGCTTTCGCTGGCCACGCCACAGGCGGGTGCGATCTATAACCTCTGTGATGATGATCCCGCGCCGCCGCAGGACGTCATCGGCCATGCCGCAGAATTGCTGGGTCTGCCGCTGCCCCCCGCAATCCCGTTCGAGACGGCAGATATGACCCCGATGGCCCGCAGTTTTTATGCCGAAAGCAAAAAGGTGCGGAACGATCACGTCAAAGCGCAATTGGGTTGGCAACCCGCCTATCCTGACTACCGCAGCGGGTTGGCCGATTTGCTGGCGCGGGGCGGCGCGTAACCGGAGACGGTGATGGCAGGCATGCCCTCCGAAATACAGGCCGCTTAGCTAAAAGTGGTCGGGCAAACTGCAGAGAGTGACATTGTTTCGGTGGCGGATGTTCAGGACCAGCTGAAAGAACGGTCCTTCACGTCGTTCATTCTGTGTAAAGTTTGCGACTCTTGAGGCTTTGATCGTCGCATTGCGGGCATTTGGCCATTTTCCCAACATCGGGATTTATCTGTTGTTGGGATGTTGCCTGATAGGCGTGCTGGCGACGGGCGCGTACCGCCTAAATCAATAGCCGCCACTTGTCGGACCCGTCGCGGCGGATCATATAGGGCGCAATATCCAACAAAGGGCGATCCCAAGTGCAAAAGCAGCTTCAGTCCATTCTTGAGAACCCACGCGTGACCAATGCGATCATGGGCGTCATCATCTTTAACGCCATCCTTTTGGGGCTGGAGACGTCAAAGACGGCGATGGGTCTGGCGGGCGGATTGATCAAAGTTCTGGATGCGATCTGTCTTGCCATCTTTGTGGCTGAACTTGCTGCCAAGATTATCGCCTATCGTGGTCGGTTCTTTCGCGACGGCTGGAACATCTTTGACTTTATCATTGTCGGCATTTCGCTGGTGCCTGCTGCACAAGGGTTCACCGCCCTGCGTGCGCTGCGCATCCTGCGGGTGCTACGCCTGATCTCCACCGCGCCGCGCCTGCGCCGTGTGGTCGAAGGGTTCATCACCGCATTGCCCGGCATGGCCTCCGTTTTCCTGCTGATGGCACTGATCTTTTACATTGGTGCGGTTATCGCTACCAAGCTTTTTGCCGATACCTTTCCCGACTGGTTCGGCACGCTGGGCAGGTCAGGCTATTCGCTGTTCCAGATCATGACGCTGGAAAGCTGGTCCATGGGTATTGTGCGCCCCGTGATGGAGGTTTTCCCCTACGCTTGGCTGTTCTTCATCCCGTTCATCATGGTCACCACATTTGCCGTGGTGAACCTGCTGGTGGGCCTGATCGTCAACTCCATGCAGGACGCGCATCATGAAGAGGCGGACGCTGAAACAGGTGCCTACCGTGATGACGTCACAGCGCGGCTGGTGGTGATCGAAAAACAACTGGCCGCCTTGCTAGAAGACCGCAAGAAATAGCGGATGAGGGTGGCTTGGAAAGCCACCTTACGGCGCGCGGGTAAGGTGGTGCCGATCGTCGGTTTCAAGCGCGCGCAGCGCCAATGCTGGCCACGCCCAGCACGTCCAGCACGCGGGCTTCGATCTGTTCTGCGTTCATGCCAGCAACCGCATACATGTCCGCAGGGCTAGCCTGATCAATAAAAGTATCCGGCAAGACCATGGAGCGGAACTTTAACCCTGCGTCAAAGACACCTTCATCCGACAACAATTGCATCACATGGCTGCCAAACCCGCCCACGGCACCTTCTTCGATGGTGATCATCGCCTCGTGATCTGCCGCCAGTGACAGGATCATGTCGCGGTCCAGCGGCTTGGCAAAACGGGCGTCCGCGATGGTTGGCGTGATGCCACGGCCGGTCAACCGCTCTGCGGCTTTCTCAACCTCGGCCAGTCGGGTGCCAAAAGACAACAGCGCCACGCGCGTGCCTTGCGAGATGATCCGCCCTTTGCCAATTTCCAGCGGCACGCCACGCTCCGGCATGTCCACGCCATTGCCTTCCCCACGCGGAAAGCGGAAGGCGATCGGCCCGTCGTCATGGGCGGCAGCCGTGGCCACCATGTGTTTCAACTCAGCCTCGTCTGCTGCTGCCATCACCACAAAGCCGGGAAGGTTGGCAAGAAACCCGATATCGAAAGCACCTGCATGGGTCGCCCCGTCCGCACCCACCAGCCCGGCCCGGTCAATGGCAAAGCGCACAGGCAATCGTTGCAGCGCCACATCGTGGACAACCTGATCGTAGCCGCGTTGCAGGAACGTCGAATAGATCGCGCAGAAGGGTTTCATCCCCCCTGCTGCCAGCGCCGCCGAGAACGTCACCCCGTGCTGTTCTGCAATGCCAACATCAAAGCAGCGCGAAGGGTAGCGCTCAGCAAAGAGGTTCAGTCCTGTGCCGTCCGGCATGGCCGCGGTCACAGCGCAAATCTTGTCGTCCTCTGCGGCCTCGGCCAGTAGGCTGTCGGCAAAGACGCGGGTATAGCTGGGCGCGTTTGACGGCGCCTTTTTCTGCTCGCCCGTGACCACATCGAACTTGGACACCCCGTGCCCTTTGTCGCGCGCGTTCTCGGCAGGGCCATAGCCTTTGCCCTTTTTGGTCAGCACATGGATCAGGATCGGTCCTGTCGCGCGGTCCTTGACGGTGCGCAAAACGGGCAGCAACTGGTCCATGTCATGTCCATCAATCGGCCCGAGGTAGGAGAACCCGAGCTGCTCGAACAAGGTGCCACCAACGGCCATGCCTTTCAGCATGTCCTTGGCGCGTTTGGCCCCTTCGCGGAAGGGTTCAGGCAGGAAACTTACCGCCCCCTTGGCCGCCGCCTTGAGGTCCTGAAACGGTGCCTCTGCATAGAGTTTGCTGAGGTAGCTCGACATTGCCCCCACCGGCGGGGCAATCGACATTTCATTGTCGTTCAGGATCACGATCAGGCGCTTGCCCAAGTGACCCGCGTTGTTCAGCGCCTCATAGGCCATGCCCGCCGACATCGATCCGTCGCCGATCACGGCAATTGCGTCACCCAGCCCTTCGGGGATGTTGCCCCCCAAATCGCGTGCCACGGCAAAGCCCAACGCCGCCGAGATCGAGGTCGAGGAATGCGCCGCCCCAAAAGGATCATAGGGGGATTCGCTGCGTTTGGTGAACCCGCTCAACCCGTCTTTCATGCGCAGG
>CALAIJ010000185.1 GCA_937923365.1 uncultured Sulfitobacter sp. | reverse complement strand
CGTGTCTGATCTCCGCCCAGCTTGGAATACTTGAGCGGACGGCGTGCGGCAATTGCTTGTTCAAGCGCGGGCACTGCGCGCAGACGCAGCCACGCCTCGCCCCATGACAGTTGGAAATCCTTGAGCGCGCCCAGCCCGCCCTGGATCGTTTGCACCTCGCCTGTGCGTGCCTGCGTCCGCGCACCGTTGTCCGCGACGTCCGCAAGGGTGAAATCCACCACGCGGTCCAGCGCACGGCCACATTTGTCCATGACGGATGTGCCTTGCTGTTCAAGCAACGCCGCCGCCACGGTCAGCGGTGCCACTGCATGCAGCTGGTAGTGCAGCGCCAGCTTTCCGCGCCCCATTTCTTGCGGCAGGCTGCCGTCGTCGTTGGCGGTGCAGGCGACATAAGCGACGGACCACGCGGCCCATCCGCGTGTCACCGCATCGTCCGTGACCAAGGCAACGGCAGCACCGGCCAAGGCGGCCCAGCCGCGCAGATTGCCTTGCGCTGATCCGTCGGGTGCTGTCTCCCAAAAGGTCATCTGGGCGTCCATCCGACGGGTCAGCCATGCGCTGACAGTGGCAAAATCCTGCGCTTCGGCGGCGGGGGCCACTTGCCCGGCAACCAAGGCCAATGCGGCCAAGCGTGATCCAATGGTCAACTCGACCGTCTCCGTGCCCAGATCGGACAGCGCATCGGCCTCTGCCCAGTGGGCAAGCTCTGCCATGATGCAGGCGGCGGCAGCACGGTCGCCACTTGCAACGGCCTGATCGGTGCGCGCTGTCAGACTGGTGACAAAATCGTCAAGCGGTGTCAGGGCCGCTTCCGCTACTGCGGCGCGTTCAGGATTGATTTCGGACCGCGTCTCGTCAGAGCCTGCGTAGCGGCTGGCAAATGCAAGGTCGAGAACGGGGGGCGCAAAGGCAGGGCACTCAGCCGCCATTGCCCCGCCCGGCAATCCCAATGCAATGGCTGCAGCCCAGCGCATTTTCACGCTACAGACCTCCCTTGAGACGGACCAGATGGCCAACATCGCGGGCACGGGGGTGCCCTGCAATCTCGGCCTGATCCAGCCACAAAAGCGCTTCGGCTGCATCTGCCGTCCGGCCCAGCCCGTAGCCCAGAACATAGCCGTATTCGAACATACCCTCGGTGTGTCCGCTCTCGGCTGCTTCCTGCAACCAACTGGCGGACTGGGAGAGCTGCGCAGGCGTGGATGCCCCTTCCCGCAAGAGCATCGCGTATTCATAAGCTGCGCTGGCATCACCTGCCTCTGCCAGATCGCGCAGTACCTTGCCGATGTCCACGGTGCCGCTGACGGCATCGCGCACCTCGTCCGAAGTAGCACGGAAAAGCGCCAGCACATTGGCCTGTTCAGTACCGACAGCCCCATCAAGCGCTGCCTTGAGATGGCCTGCGGCGGCTTCAGCGTCGTAGGTTTCCAGATCGGGGTTGCCCGTCAGCCGCACAAGCCGTGTCAGCGCTGTCCGGTCCCCTGCCGCCAGCGCACGCTGTGCTGCTGCGACGGGGCCTGCTGCCTGACCGTCTTCGAACCACGCCATCTGCGCGTTGCTCAGGCGCAGCTTGGACAACACATGCCCGCCCTCGAAATGCAGGCCGACGCGGCGCCAGTGATAGCTCAGCTCGCCCTGTCCACGAATGGCATAGGCGTCGCCCAATTCGTCCGCGTCTTTGGTGCCGCAATTCATCTGTGACACGGCGCGGTCGATGTAATCATCAACCTGTTCTTCGGCGATGTGCGGGATGGCAAACATGAGGGCCAGAAAATCGCCCCGCGCCTCGATCCGGTCGGCGAATTCTGCGTAGACCTCTGCCTCGGTACGGGTGCCCGATTGCAGGCGTGACAACAGCCGGATGGCCCCGCCTTCGCCACGGTTGCCCGCCATGGTCAGCAGGGTGACGATCTCTTTGGCGACCTGCGGATTGCGCGCATCGTATTCTACCAGCGCGATGGCCAGATCAAGCGCTGTGGTGACGCCATTGTTGAGATAGACGCGGCGGAACAATTCGATGGCTGTGTCACGTTCGGTTGGGGTCTGCGCCAAGGCGAACTCAAGCTCTGCAAAGGCTTCAAGCGCCTGATCCGAACGGTTCACGGCCGCCGCCCAATAGCGCACCTCCGCGTCAGAACTGAGCGGATCGGCCTGCACGCGGTGCGCATGAGAGGCCAGCATCTGTGTCCGCCCTTCCAAGGCGAGCGACTGGATTTTGGCGATTGTCTCGGGCTTGCGAGAGGGTGCCAGCGCCAGCAAGTCTGCCGCTGTGATCCCGATCTGGCGATGACCGGACGCGGCATAGTTTGCGCGCCATCTGTCCGCTTGGGCCAATCGGGGGGCGTCGTTGACCTGACAGCGGTAAAGCCTGTCCAGATCGCGCATCGCTTCCGGTGTGCGTCCTTGTGCAACGGCATCCATCAGCAGGCTTTCGGCCCGCGCCACCTGTGCGGGATCATCGCGGTACCGCAAAAGCATCCGCGCAAGCCGCCGCTTGGCGGGTGCATCGCCGCGCGCGATGGCTTCCTCCAGCAGCGGGATGGCATCGGCCTCAGCGGCCCAACGCCCGCGGCGGACCATCAACTCTCCTGCAAGGCGGTCAAAGACCCGACCGGGGGCCTGCGGCATCTGCACGATCTCTTGCAGGTAATCAAGGAACAGGCTGTCTTCATCTGGTTCGATATCATCGATATTGATGACCAGCTGGAACATCGCCGCCATAGAGTTCTTGGTCCGGCGCCCGTCCTGGGGGTGGTTGAACCCAAGGATATCCGCCAGTTCCGACTGGCTCAGCGCACCCGATGCGGCCAGCGCTGCCTCTTGCGTGGGGGAAACCGGGGCCCCAAGGCGGACGGCCTGTTTCAGATAGCGCCGCAACGCGACATGGTCCTGGCCCTCGGCATCCGCATTCAGGTAGTATTCAACAACGCGCCACGCGGATTGGGCGCGGCCCATATCAGCGGCAAAGCGCAACCATGCCAGCGACAAGGCGGGGTTGGCTGTGACCACGTCACCTTTGGTATATTCCTGCGCGATCTGCTCCGCGCGGCGGCACACACCACTGTCGAGTGCGCCAAGAATACCGCCGAACGCCATCGTGACTGTCAGGTCCAGAGGGGCATCCCAGCCCTCGACCAAGGTGCCGTTCTGGGCAAGACGTGCGATTTCCAGCAAGGCCTTGGCGTTGCCCCCATAAGCCGCCTCGCGGATCAGCTCTTGTGCAAAGGCGGGGTCTTTGGCGGTGCCCACCCCGTCGGCATAGAAGCGCGCAAGCTGGACGCGCTGGTTGTTGCTCATCTGATCCACTTGGCCGCGCAGGCCATCGACCAGTCCAGCCTGTGCAAGCGTGTCGCCGCGCCCTGCCTGAAGCCACAGATCGATCTTGGCAAAGGTCTGGTCAACGGGCGTGAAATCCGCGTCCAACTGGCCACGGCGGGTGATCAAAGCGTCGATGAATTCGAAGTAGCCTGCGGCGTCCTCTGCGGAATAATTGCGGATGTCACGGCGTAAAAAGCGGATGCGGTCGAGGTCCGTCAGTTCCTCGTCCTCGCCCTGCACGTCGGTCTCATCCGTGCGGGTGACAACCGGGGATACGCAGACATCACGTGGCTCCATCTGCGGCGGGAAAAAGTCCAGCGTGACAGTCTGGGCCTGTGCGGGCTGCAAAAACGCCCCAAGGCTAAACGCGGCGCAAAGCGCTGTTGGCAGGATCGTATTGCGGATCATGGTGTGACCTCCTGCGGGCAAATACTAAGCTTGGGCGCGGGTCCAAACCCCTGATCCAGCACGACCTCTACCTTGCGCAATTCCGTCTGCTCTAGCCCTGATAGCGGCAGATAGAACCGCCCCGTCAGGATCTGGTCAGGGTTGCGGTAGATGGCGCGACTGCGCACCTGCCCGTCTGCACTGGTAAAATCGAAACGCACGTTCAGGGCGGCAACTCCGTCGGTATCCAAAGCCAGCGTAGCCCGGTCCTGCACGGCGATCCCGCTAAGGTCCGCACTGCGGCTTTGCGCGTCTGCACCCCCCGTCAGAGCCAGCGATACGGGGCAGTTCTGTGTGGCTGCCGCCAAAAGCTCGGCCATGGGCTGATCGCCCTGCATCCCCAACGGCGACCAGACAGGCATTTCCCAGACCAGCACCTGCGGAGGTGTCTGTGCAAAGTCGAGCGAGGTAAGATAGGACGACATCCCGGCATAGGCGCCGCCCTCATTGACCCCGTAAGCCCCTGCCCGCAGACCACTGTATTCGCTCACGAAACCCGCAAAGTTCAGCGCAGGCGTGCCGGTCATACCGGTGCCGATTATGGCAACCACACCAGCGGCATTGACCTGTGCGGCGTCGTCCCCTGTGGTGACATGGCCCGAGACCTCAAGCGGTGGCAAAGCATCCTGACAGGCGGCCTGCAATTTGGCGTGCATGGCCGACCCCAAGGCGGTGCTGTCACCCGTCTGTTGCGTTGTGAAACCCGCGCGCGGCAGGTCTTTGGCATCGGGATGCGCGGCCAAAGCCTTGGCCACAACCTGCGCCATGATGCGGCTGCCCTCAACCGTGGGCCGTGGATCGGTGCCCAGAAAAAGCGCCTCGCCCGTCAAGGCCGCTTGCGCCAACGCGGCCCGTGGATCGGCGACAGTCACACCTTGTGCGTCAAGGCGTTTGAACATGTCGTCATGCACCGCATGCGCCGCATCAGGATCATAGCCAGAGAATGCAATGCCTGCGGGCAGCTTACTGGCCATTACCTGTGCGCGGCCCGGAACCGGCAGCAAAACCAGTGTGGTGCCGCGCGTCTCCAACGCTTTGGAAAGGGCGCCGATCTGGTCGATGGTTTGCCCCTGCATGGCCCGATGCGACTGCAAGTCGGGCAACAGGCGAAAGAAAACGCCGTCTTTGCCTTCGACCGCTGCCATGGCCGCGTCGGTCTCAAGACCGCGGCACCCATAGGCCGATTGCGCCTGCGCGGGCGCACCCGCCAGACACGCCAACAAAAGCGCGGACGCCCCCCAGATACCCATTGATGGGTTTGCCTTTGCACACTGCAAAAGACTGCTCTTAAGTCCCGGTATCATTGCATGCCCCCGCTGCTGTCCGGTTGTCGTTCCTGTCTTGAGCCTGTTGTTCAGGCTTTGGTCGTGTTGTGCCTCAAACGTCTTCTATCATACGCAACAGGTTTTCGGCAGTGGTGCGCACGGCCAAGTGATCTGATGCTTTTGCAAGTTCCAGAAAGCCGCGCGCTTCTGCGATGGCTTTGGGGTCTGGCGCGGATTTTGTCCGCTCGTGCTCGAGAATGCCCATTGCAAGGCTTAGCTCGGTACGCCCGTCGCCGCTTTCGCGGGCTTCGGCCAGAATTTTATCGCGTGTCTTGTCGGACAAAGGGCCAAACAGCCGCCCTTCGCCGTTGAAAGCCACCAAGGCCTCAAGCGCCAGCGAATTGCCTGCCCAGGCATGGGGATAAAGCACGCGGATATACTTGCGGATACGGTCGCGCGGCTCGGTCTTTGGATCAAGCTGGTGCATCGACGCGATCATTGTCTTCAGCGTCCAGATGCGGCCGGTTCCCACAGCAATCGCCGAAAAATAGGCGACATCAGACGGGTCCGCCGTGGCGGGATCGGCCATCAGGCTGCGCACGTAGCGCTGCGCGGCCAAACCGTCGCCTGCATTTGCCAGCGCCCGCAAATGTTCGGTGCTGATCGTTTGCCCTGCTTGCATGTCTGCCCGCGCCTGTCGCAACGCCCGCGTCCGCAGCCGCTTGCTGGAGCGAAGGCCCCGATCCACCGTGACCGACACTTGCGCGGTGTCTTCTGCCGGTGCGACCAGAATAGGGATAATCGGGCCGTTCACCTGCTGTGCTGTGCCGGTTTGTGGCGCGATCATTGCGGCGGCGATGGCCAGAGCGGACAGCCTCATGTGTCGTCTCCGCACATGGGGGCCAGCGCGGTCTGGGCCACCGACTGCCCCCGCGAAAACAGCAAGGGGCCAGAGCCCGCCAGATCGCGCACCAGTGCATTGGTCAGCGACGCGATATCGCCGTCCAGCAACTTGGGTAGTTGCCGTTTGAAGTTGTTGCCTTCGATCCAGATTTCGGCCCCCGTTGCAGAGGAAAGGCCCGCGCCGTTGCCCTCAAAGCGGTTGCCGTGCACAGAGGTCTGCGCGCCCTCGGCCTGCGCGGAGACCCAGACACCCGCGCTTTGGTTGCCGGCAATGACATTGCCCTGCACAACGGTGCCGTTGCTTTTGCGCACCTCGATGCCCTTTTGCGCGTTGTCGATCAGGATATTCCCTTGGGCATGGCCACATTGCGTGCCCAGAAACTTGATACCAGCCCCGTCGCGCTTCCAGACCAGATTGCCATTGACGGACACATGGTTGGACCCACGGTCGATCAGGATCGCAACGCGGCCACCTTTCAAAAAGACGTTGTCTTTGACAACTGCGCGGTCCGACCCGAACTGAACGCGGATCGCATTGGTAGGCGACGCCCCGCGAAACAGGTTCTCGCGGACTTCAGCGTCAGGAGTGCCCAACAGGTTCAGGCCTGCACTGCCCGCATTCTGGAACGTGTTGCCCGTAATCCTGGCGTTGGACACCCCGGCGATTGAAACCGTCTTGAGAGCATCAAACAGGTTATCTTTGAGGATGATTTCCTGATCCCCGGAGATCAGCGGATTGCCTGCGATCGTGAGGCCTGCAAATTTCATCGTCCGGCCAAAGCCCATACCCCGCAGGGTCGTCCCCTCCATATGAAGCGAGCCGCCACCGACCACGGTGATGAAAGGCGTGAACGTCGGTTCTGCGGCATTTTCCGCACCGACACTTTCGATCAATGCGCCTTTGATCTCTAGCCTTCCCATGGACATGATAAACGCACCGGTGTCACGGGCCAGCGCCAGCCGTTCGCCATGGGTCAGCACCAGCGTTGCGTCGGGCCATAGCACCACAGGCGCCGTCAAGGTCCCGTCCGCACGGGGTGCCATGCCGTTGGCTGCAGAAAAGCTTTGCAGATCGGCCAAAGTCACGGTGCCCGAGCGCACGGACAATGCCTGCGCCCCGCGTGCACCCTGCGCATTGATCAACAATTGGTTGTTCTGTGCGGAGTAAATCTGCGCCAGTCCGGCCAGCATGACGCGGAAGTTGGCGACGGACACGTCTACAGGCGCTTTGGTGGCTTTCGGCGATGTTTCATCTTTGGTTCCGCGTGCGGCCTGCAAAGAAAACAATCCGCCTGCGCCGCCAAACCCTGTCACGGGCTTTGCCGCGGTATCGCGCAGGACAGGCGCGTCCTTCATGCCCAATCTGGACAGCAAGGCGGGCACATCGGGTATGCCCATTCCGGCTTGCGGTGCCTCGGCAGTCATACCGCGCAACGTCGCGCGCAAGTCCTTGAGGTCAAGCGCAGGCCCTGCACCCGCAAATGCAGGCATCAGCAATGCCACCATCACTGCGCAAAGGCGCAGGGGATGGAGGCGATTGCGATCAGCCATTGGCCACTTGTCGTGATTTGGGCTGGAAGTCGGGCGATGCCAGCGTGACGAACAACAGCTCTGCAGGTTCATCGGACAGGTTGGTGATGACGACAGGCGCATCGGGGTCTGCATAGACGCGGCCCCCCTCACCTGTTGATTTCTGCCATGTGGAGCCTGTGGCATGCACACGCCCGCGCACAACCAAGGCCTGACGCGCATCGCCCGGCTCGATTGTCAGCGTGCTGCCAACGCCGATCTCAGCGGCACCGACCTGATAATTCTCGTTGGGCGCAAACTGCGACACGATCTGCGCGTCGACCATGGGCACCATTGCGGGCTTGGCCTCGTGATGGCGCTCCGATTCGGGGCGGTTGGTGCGCTTCAGCTCGTCCACGATGGCTTTGACGTTCTGCGTGTCGTCCATGCGGGCGACCAGCAGGGCGTCTGCGGTGTCGATCACGATGATGTCGGACAGACCCACAACGGAGACCAGACGGCTGTCTGCGCGCACCATGGTGTTGTTGGCCTCATGCGCGATGACGTTGCCTTGCAGCACGTTGCCGTCCTTGTCAGCGTTGCTGATGCCGTACATGGCTTTCCAGCTGCCAACATCGTCCCATGTGACGTCCAACGGCGCAAAGGCAATGCGGTCGGTCCGCTCGAACACGGCGCTTTCCGTGGGGTGGCTGGCGGACTGCTCGAAGGCTTCTGCTTCGAGGTACAGCGTGCCGTCCTGCTGGTCACCGTTCAATACACTGGCCACGACGTGGTCAGAGGTGACGGGATCAAACTTGCGGTATTCGGACTGGATCGTGCGGGCCGAAAACATGGAGATGCCGGAAGCCCAATAGGCCGTCCCCGTGGCGATCAGTGCTTCTGCATCCTCGACACATGGTTTTTCGACAAAGCTGCCGACCTGCCGGACAAAGGGGTCTTCGCCCATAGGGCCTGCATCAACAATGTAGCCAAAGCCGCTTTCAGGGTAGCGTGGGGCGATCCCGAAGGTGACAATTTTGCCATCCTGACAGGCCGCGATACACGCCCCCATGGGCGCGCCCAGATCGCCTTCAATCACGTGGTCGGCGGGCACGACGACGAAGATCGTGTCGGGCTCTTCGGCCAGCATGACTTCGGCTGCGGCCAGAACGGCGGGCCCTGTGTTGCGGCCCATCGGCTCGCAGATGATGCGGGCCTTGACCTGCATTTCCTGCAACTGCTTGCGCACGGTGCCTTCGTGGATGCGACCGGTGACAATTACGGGATCGGTAAAGACGTCGCCACGGTGGCGTTGTACAGCGGTCTGGAAGAAGGTCATCGTGCCCTCGCCCCCAATACGCTGGAACTGCTTGGGCGAATGTTTGCGCGAAATGGGCCACAACCGTGTGCCGTTGCCTCCGCATATGATCAGTGGTGTGATCTTTGTCATTCTGTCGTCTCCTGCCCGAAGCCGAACACGCCACCTAGAGTTTTTGACAACCTCAGACGCGCCGACTTGTTGATGTCGGACGGATCAAGCTCTTGGCCTATCACCGCCAGGTCAACGGGAACGAATAGATCACCCTTAAGCGACGCAGAGCGGGTGTTATCCCGAACCAGAACCTTGACGGCAAATTCGCGTCCGTCGTTGAGTTCGATAATTGCAGGATCGCCCTGCAATGCTCTGGTCAGCCCTTCGATGCTGATCATCGTTCTTAACCTTACTTCAGGGCTATTGTCGAAAATTGTCAGAATTAAGTCCTCAGCAAGGACAGTTGCGCCTTCAAAAATTTCTGATGCCACTTTGACATTTCCGTCTGTAGGCATCTGAAAACTAAGGACATCTCCGGTGGTGGCGGCAATCGTATACGCCACGTCTCCGGGTGCGGCTTCCGGGTCGAGATAGGTCAGTTGGCCAGGCACCGTGGCCTGCATGTTAAGACCTGCCTGATCGATGAAGACCGGGTGCAATTCATAGGCGGTGGTGTAGCGGCCAAAGACTACGGAGGCCGCAAGAAACGCGATCAGCAACGACGCCAGCGCCACCCCGATAGACCGGATACGGTCGCGTTTGGAGGCTTCGGCCTGCGCTTTGGGTGCCTTGGGCTGCGTGGGGCCCGTATAGGCCATCATGCCCTTGAGCGTGACAATGTCTCCGGCGATATAGCTGTTGAGGATGTAGCGCAGCTGCGCCAGATGCGCGCCCGTAGGCTCGGTCATCAGCAAGACCAGCGTGTCACTGTCGCCCCCTTCCGAGACCCGCATCTCGGCGTTCAGCGTGATGGCGAAATCCTCGAACGGGAACTGCAAGGTCGCCAGATCACGGCTGCCTGTTGCAGGTGCGTCCGCGGTTGCCCTGACTTCGACCTGAGTGACCGAGAGGCGGATGCCCTCATACCATTGGCCATTGAACTTGAGGCGGAACGGCATCGACAGGGTCGGATGCTCGTTGTCCAGACCAAAGCCCACAGGAACAGCGGGGCGGCTGTCTTCATGGCGGTCCGATTGCCCTGCGGGGCGCTCGCCTTCATGTGTGGTGATTGGTTTATCGCTCACGATTGCCCCCTATTCCAATGTGTTGAGAAAAGTGATTGCCAAAAGCAGCCATCCATACGCGAGGGTATGGTGCGCGGTGCTTTCGTACATTTTGATACGGTCATACAGCGCGACCACCTGCTTGGTGCCGCCACCGCCCTGACGCGTCCACTTTTGACGGTCCAGACGAAACAGCACGAATGTCTTGATCATCGCGCCCGTGATCTGCCCGAAGTACAGAACAAAGGGATGCGTCACCGGGAACCATTCCTTGTTGAACAGGGCAATGTAGGCGCAGAAAGTGTAGCGCGTCATCATGACCCACGCGAGGTACAGCGGAATAACAAAAGGTGTCGCCAGAATGGCCGTGATTATGACGGAGGCAGGCCCGACCATCGTCGTCCAGCAGCTGACCCGCTGATCCAGAATGGACCACCATGTGAAGAACCCCATGTCCTTCCAGCCCAACCGGATGGCGCGACCATTGGTGCGCATCATGTTGCCGAACCAGCGGACCATAAGCGTCTTGGCGCTGTCAAAGAACGTATCGCGCGGCTGGCCTTCATAGCTGGCGGACTGAACGTCGGGCAGATAGGCCGTCTCGAACCCGTGGGTCAGCAGCCAGTACCATGTGGATTTGTCGTCACCCGTCAGAAAGTTGACGCGGCCCAGACGCCAGTGGTCCAGATAGTCCTGTCCGACGGCGCGCACGAATGTAGGATCGGTGCTGAGGTCGGCGCGGAAGACGGACATCCGGCCCGTCAGCGTCAGCACGCGGTTCGACAGCCCCATGGAGCACATCATTACCTGCAGCTGGTTGAACCGCAGGCGGAACCAGTCCTTGAACAAACCGTCTGGGCCGATGATGGCCGCTTCATCCGTGGTCAGCGCCCCTGTGCGCGGGTCGGTAAAGACGGGGGCAGAGCGTGCCCAGATGTCTTCGGGCACCAGCGTATCGCCGTCCACAAAGACCATGATATCGTTATGCGTGGGCGAAAAGCTGGCAAGGATGCGCAGCGCCTTTTGCATGGCGTCGCGCTTGCCGTCTGACTTGATCCGGTCGATCACCAGCTTGACGTGGGACGTGTCGATGTCCATCGCGCGGTAGATGTCCTTGATCAGACGCTCGTCCATGCCGTCCACAACGGAGGCCACAATCGTGGCACCATCCCGTGCCGCCATCGCCGCCTTAAAGATGGAGCGGTAGACGGGCAGCGTCACGTCCTGGTCCACCATGTAGCTGGTGACCATGAAATAGCAGTGGTGTTTCGCCGTGCTCAGCGCAAAGCGTTCATCGCGGCGCGTGCGCCAGCGGGGGTAGACGCGGGCCTTGAAGTACAAGGCCCGGCTAAAGTTCAGAATGGCCCAGCTATAACGCCACGCACCCAAGGCACCGATCACAAGGATCGTGCCTTTTGCGCCCTGACTGTCCCCAAGGAAACCCGAGGGAACAGCGCAGAGCAACAGAATGGCGACCGAAAAGTACGCCAAATGGGTGAGAGCCATGAACATCGCGGAGCTTACCAGCAGATGCCCTGATACTGACTATCGGACACTTTATCGCGGTTCAGGCGCGTGAGGTCGACAACAGGACGCTCGTTCGCGGCCTTTTTCAGACGTTCGACCGCGCCCGCATAGTGGTTGCCCACCAGCACAGTACCGGATCCTTCGATCAGCGCATCAAGGTCGGCGACCAGACGGCTTTCCAGATCGGGCACTTCTTCGTTGCCGCGCCCTGCACCGGGGGTGCCGGTGTCATAGGCTTCCTGCACAAAGGGGTCATAGATGGAGACATCGATGCCCTTGTCGATCAGACGTGCCGCGAGTGAAATCAGCGGGCTTTCGCGCAGATCATCCGTACCGGGCTTGAAGGAGATGCCGACAAAGCCGACCTTCTTCTGACCTGACGCGATGACCATCTGCTCGGCCTTGGCGATCTGTGCCTCGTTGGCTTCCAGAACCGCGCTTAGCAAGTGATGCTTGGTACCCGTAGAGCCCGCAAGATACTTCAGCGCACGCACGTCCTTGGGCAGGCACGAGCCGCCAAAGGCAAAGCCGGGACGCATGAAATAGGGGCTCATCGCGATCTTGTCGTCAGAGCACAGGATTTCCATAACCGTCTGGCCGTCAATGCCTGATGCCTTGGCGATGTTGCCGATTTCATTGGCAAAAGTGACCTTGACCGCACGCCATGTGTTGGAGGTGTACTTGACCATCTCGGCGGTCTTGATCTCCACTGCGTGAATGTCGCAGGGCAGTTTGCCGTTGATCTCTTCAAGGATTTCACGCGTGCCATCGTCAAGATAGCCAAACACGATCAGACCGGGCGCATAGTTGTCCGCAATCGCTGTGGACTCGCGCAGGAATTCGGGGAAGTAGCCAACGCCGAACTCTTTACCAGCGGTCTTGCCGGAGGTCTGTTCGAGCACCGGAATGCAGGCTTCCTCTGTGGAGCCGGGCACAATGGTGGAGCGCACGACAACCGAGTGGTAGCTGTCCTTCTTGGCCAGCGCCTTACCGATGTTTTCACATACGGAAGTGACGTAAGACAGGCCCACGGACCCGTCAGGGGCAGATGGTGTGCCAACGCAGATGAACGAGACGTCTGTGTCCAGTACTGCCTGTTCGAAATCGCTGGTTGCGGTGAGTTTGCCTGCCGTGACGACCTGATTAACCAGTTCGTCTATGCCTTCTTCGACAATCGGGCTTTGGCCCGCGTTGATTGCCGTGATTTTACCTGTGTCGACATCGACTGCGATGACATCATGACCATCCTGCGCGAGACACGCAGCGGAAACAACACCCACATACCCGATGCCAAAGACGCTAATCTTTGCCATTTGTATATCTGCCTCATGTAATGCCGCAGTTTTGTCGCGGCTTGTTATGCCATTGGTTATGCCCCGCCGGATGCAAAGCGCAAAGCACGCTGATTCAGTCCCTCATTGTGCCATTAACCTTTGTGACATAATGAACACGACTGGTCTCAGCATCTTGCCGCAGACACTACATCTAGTGGTTTTGGCCCGCCACATACAGAATGTCGCGCCTTAGTTCCGCCACATTTGTGCCCCAATGACGTACCAAATCGGGGGCAAAACCCCGCCCCATACCTTTGCGAAAGACAAAGGAAAGGAGCAGTTATGCAGGTATTAAAAGCACTCAGTCTTACAGTGTTCAGCGTCGCCCTTGGCGGCTGTCTGGCCTTGCAGGAAAATGATGCCGTCACGCGGTTTGAGCCTCCCGAAGGGGCCAAACGCCTGCTCAGCCCTGCCCCGCACAACTTTCAACGTGGCCGGCGCGCAATCGGCGATCCCGTGCGCCGTGGCGACTATTCCGAACGGTTCGAACTGCGTGACGGCGATTGCGACGGTGCCAACTGTGGTGTCCCGCGCGCGCGCGCCGAAATCCAACTGGATGCAGAGGCCCACCCCGTCAAATTCGGCGAAGACGTCTGGTACGGTTACAGTTTCCTGAATGCGACCGTGCCGTCGTTTGAACGCGAGAATTCCTTGCGGCTGGTCTTTGGCCAGTGGACCATGGGCGGGACCAACAAGCCCATTATCCGCTTTATCCAGCTTGGCCGTGGCGAAAGCGCCTTTACCGAATGTGATCCACGCATCTGCAACACCCGTGACCGCAGCAATGGCGACCTCGTGGTGCAACTGGAAGA
>CALAIJ010000184.1 GCA_937923365.1 uncultured Sulfitobacter sp. | reverse complement strand
AGGCGCGAAAGTCAGCACCGGACTGCCTGCCAGATCGCCCGGCAGCAAGAACCGCCCCGGCGTGCAATCGGAGAACCCTTCGGCACGTGCCGCTTGCAGGTAGGCAGCGAAGGCTGTGGATAATTCCTGTGCATAAGTCTCATCATGTTTAGACTTTGGATCAACATCCGCGACCAAAGCCATGAAGTTGCTTGCACTTGGGCGGTCTTTGATGCGCTCAAGCGTGGCGCTGGACCAGTCTTCATAAGTCCGGTCCATCAACGCCAGATCAAGCAGCCATTCGCCCGGGTAATCGACAATATCCAGATGGATCGTGCGCGGACCTTGCAGACCGGACAACAACCCGTTGGGCCGTACTTTCAACGACAACCGCAACTCGGAAATCGTGCGCGTGCTTTGCGGCCAGTGGGGCTTTGGACCGGTCATCGCCGCCAGATGGGCCTCATATTCAAAACGCGGCACCGTATCGTCAGGTTGCGGCTGCAGGAACGCAGCTTCGATGCGGCCTTCCTTGGCGGCCAGTAACGCGGGCATTCTGCCGCGATCCAGCAGGTTTGCCACCAGTGACGTGATGAAAACCGTCTTGCCTGACCGCGCAAGCCCGGTGACGCCCAGACGGATCACGGGTTCAAATAGTGTTTCCGAAACAGTGTCCTGTACCATTTCGACCTGACGCCAGATGCCGTCAGCAATGCGTGAGATTACCAAAGTTTCGCTGCCCTCTTTACCCGTTGGTGCCAACATAGGGTGTGGATGCAGGGATTGCCAGAAAGTGCCGACCCCGTTAGACGCAGGCCATGCCTCGTTTTGCCCTGAAAATCGAATACAACGGCGCACCTTTCGTCGGGTGGCAGCGCCAGATTGACCTGCCATCGGTGCAAGGCGCGATCGAGGCGGCCCTGGCCAAGCTGGAACCACGCGTCCACAAAATTTCCGCCGCTGGCCGCACAGATGCAGGCGTGCACGCACTGGCGCAGGTCGCCCATTGTGACATGATCGGGGATTGGACGCCGTTCCGGCTGTCTGAGGCGTTGAATTATCATCTCAAGCCACATCCCGTCGCGATCGTCGATTGCATGCCGGTGTCCGACGGTTTTCACGCCCGTTTCGCCGCAACCGAGCGGCGCTATCTCTACCGTATCCTTGCGCGGCGTGCCCCCACCACCCTTCAGACGGGGCTGGTTTGGCAGGTCAAACAGGATCTCGACGTGACGAAGATGCAGGCCGCCGCAGATATTTTACTTGGGAAACATGACTTTACGACGTTTCGCTCAACCATCTGTCAAGCGGATAGCCCTGTGAAAACCCTTGACCGCCTAGACGTATCACGGGTTGAAACGCCAAGCGGGCCTGAGTTTCATTTCGATGTGCGCGCACGTTCGTTCCTGCACAATCAGGTGCGGAGCTTTGTCGGCTCGTTAGAACGTGTCGGCACGGGTTCCTGGCAGCCGAAAGACATGCAAGATGCACTGGAGGCGCGTGATCGCGCCGCATGTGGGCCCGTCTGCCCGCCTCAGGGGCTGTATCTTGCGCATGTAAGTTATCCGGAAAACCCTTTTTCAAGAGGGGCTTAGAGAATTCCAATCCCCGTGATGCTTGCCGCCGTCTTCGTCGGTCCGCTCAAACCCGTGATGGCCGAAGAAATCACGCTGCGCCTGAACAAGATTGGCCGTGCCGCGCCCCCGCCGCATGCTGTCGTACCACCCAAGTGCTGCCGCCAAAGCGGGCACTGCGACGCCAGATGTGACAGCGGCCGCGACAACCCGACGCAACGCCGGAATGCTGCTCTCCAGACGGGTCCGCAACCGTGGCGCGAGGATCAGATGGCAAGCAGGCAATTCGTTGCGAAAGGCGTCGGACAGATCGTCCAGCAGGCTGGAGCGGATGATACATCCTGCGCGCCAGATCTCTGATATTCTTGCGAAATCCAGATCCCAACTGAACTCGTCCGAGGCCGCAGCCAAGATCCGAAACCCCTGCGCGTGCCCCAGAATACGCCCTGCAAGCAACGCCATTTCCAGATCATCCTCTGAAGGGACCGAAGCGTCCTGTGTGCCAGCAGGCAATAACGGCTCTGCCATGACGCGGGTGTCCTTTTCCGATGACCACCCTCGCGCACCTACCGCCGCCTCGATTGTGGAGGCTGATTGCCCCATCTTCAGCGCCTCGATCAAGGTCCAGCGTCCGGTCCCTTTCTGGCCCGCCTGATCGCGGATGACATCGACCATTGGCTTGCCGGTCTTGGCATCCGTACTTTGCAAAGCGGCGGCTGAAACCTCTATCAGATAGGAACTTAGCGGCCCTTCCTGCCAGCGTTCGAACAAGGCGCCAATCTTTGCAGCAGGCAGGTCGGCGGCGTCACGCAATATCCCGTAAACCTCTGCAATCATTTGCATATCGGCGTATTCAATACCGTTGTGGACCGTCTTTACAAAGTGGCCCGCGCCATCAGGGCCCAAGTGATCGACACAGGGATCGCCTTCGAATTTTGCGGCGATTGCTTCCGCCATGGGACGCAACTGCGCCCAGGAGTGGGCCGTCCCTCCGACCATCATTGACGGACCTTTGCGCGCGCCCTCGGCCCCGCCCGAGACGCCCATGCCCACGAAATGCAGGCCCGTCCCGTCAAGATCAGCAGAACGGCGGCGCGTGGCGTTGAAATCAGCGTTCCCGCCATCGATCAAGGTGTCACCCTCATCCAGATAGGGTGTGACGGCTTTGATCATCGCATCCATCGGTGCCCCCGAGGGGATCATGAACAGGATGCTGCGTGGGCGGGCGATGGCTTGGACAAAATCTTCAAGTTCAGGCGTACCATGAAGTCTTCCGGCCAAGGCACCGGCTTCGTTGATAAAATCGTCGATCCACTCAGGCTCGCGGTTAGAGACGGCAACATCAAATCCGTTTTCTGCCAGATTAAGCGCAAGCGCGGACCCCATCGTGCCCAAGCCATAAACGCCAATGTCCGCGCCCTGTTTCGTAGATGTCATGATGTTTTGATGCTCCTGAAATTGCACAACCAGATTGGGCCGATGGCACCCTGGGCGCAAGGCCTGTGGACAAATTTGATATTCTTCACCAGATAGGTTAGATTGCATCCGCAGGTTTTTGAAAATCAACGATAAACAATGGATGCACATAATGATGCACTTCGTGAAACGCGCTTGGGCTGACGTAATCATGCCCATCTTGCAGCGACCCAAACGGGTTCAGGTTGCCGCCCTTTGCTATCAGCAAACTGGCGAGAGCAAGCAGGTTCTTTTGATTACCAGCCGCGATACAGGTCGCTGGATCGTGCCCAAAGGCTGGCCCATGGATGGCTACGACGGGCCCGGTGCCGCCTTGCAGGAAGCATGGGAAGAGGCGGGCGTCGCCAAGGCCGACATCAACCCCAAGCCCGTCGGTCAATACGAGTACGAAAAAGGCATGGGTGAAGGCATGAGTGTGCAGGTCGAAGCACAGGTATACTTAACGCAAGTGCATGCTTTAAAAGAGGAATACCCCGAAGCACAGCTGCGCAAGCGTGCATGGTTCTCCCCCAAAGAGGCGGCAAATCTTGTGGACGAGCCTGCGTTGAAAGACATCCTCGCCGCCCTCTGACGCGGTAAAATTCTGACCGCCACAGCACAGATTTCTTGCGCCCGCGCCCACGGTATGTCACGGCATTTACCAACGACAATACGCCGGGGGGCAATCAGACATGGGTAAGGCACCGCAGGGGAGCCAGTGGAAAACGCTGGACACCGATCTAAACCGCATTTCGCAAGTAGAGATGGCCACCGCATATGTCGCGCGACCAATGGTCGGGCTGGGGCTTGCCCTTGCCTTTATCGTGATCGCAGCCGTTGTTGCGGCGGTCTTTTTCGGTCAGACCCCGGTCAGCTTTGTGGTCGTCGCAGCCGCCGCCTTTGGTGCCTACATGGCCGTCAATATCGGCGCGAACGATGTGGCCAACAACATGGGTCCCGCCGTGGGGGCCAATGCCCTGACCATGGGCGGTGCCATTGTCATCGCCGCTTTATGCGAAAGTGCAGGCGCGTTGTTGGCGGGTGGTGACGTCGTCTCCACCATTTCCAAAGGCATTATTGATCCCGCGTCTTTTGAAGACACACAGGTGTTCATCTGGGCGATGATGGCCGCACTTATCTCTTCCGCCCTTTGGGTGAACCTTGCCACATGGGTAGGCGCGCCGGTGTCGACGACACACTCGGTTGTGGGCGGCGTTATGGGGGCTGGCATCGCGGCCGCTGGCCTGACGGCTGTCAACTGGGCCTCCATGAGCAAGATCGCCGCGTCATGGGTTATCTCGCCCGTTCTGGGGGGCGCGATTGCGGCCATGTTCCTTGCGTTCATCAAGGCGCGGATCCTCTATCAAGAGGACAAGATCGCCGCCTCACGCAAGTGGGTGCCGGTATTGATCGGGGTGATGGCCGGCGTCTTTGGCACCTATCTGGCCATGAAGGGCCTCAAGAAGATCATCAAGATCGACATCACAACCGCATTGCTGGTGGGGGCAGTGATCGGCGCGCTGGTCTATGCCATCTCTGCCCCGCTGATCCACCGCAAGTCCGAAGGGATGGAGAACCGCAACAAGTCCGTCAAAGTGCTGTTTGGCGTGCCGCTGGTCTTCTCCGCCGCGCTGCTCAGCTTTGCCCACGGGGCCAATGACGTCGCCAATGCCGTGGGGCCCTTGGCGGCAATTGTGCATGCCACCGAATTCGGCGGGTTCGAGGCCAAGGTCACCATCCCGCTTTGGGTCATGGTAATCGGCGCCTTTGGCATCTCCTTTGGCCTGTTCCTGTTCGGCCCAAAGCTCATTCGTATGGTCGGCAGCCAGATCACCAAACTGAACCCCATGCGCGCCTACTGCGTGGCACTCTCAGCGGCGATCACCGTCATCATTGCCAGTTGGCTGGGCCTGCCTGTCAGCTCCACCCATATTGCGGTGGGCGGGGTGTTTGGTGTCGGGTTTTATCGCGAATGGCATATGGAGCGGCGCTTGCGCAGACCCGACGTCGCGGTCGGGAACGTCAAGCGGATCGCGCCGGAAGAGCGGCGTCGCCGCAAGCTGGTGCGCCGTTCGCATTTCATGACCATCGTCGCCGCCTGGGTCATCACGGTGCCTGCGGCTGCGTGCATGTCGGGCGTGGTTTTCTACATCCTGAACGCAGTGGTCGGCTAGGGCGGGTCTTGCGGCGACCGCAGGGCAGATACCGGCAAGTTCGGCACCCCTTCGGCGGCGACTTCTGCCAGTTTGACAAGCTCGTGCACCCGCGCACTGATCGGGGTGGCGATCCCCGCCGCGCGCCCCATCTTCACCATCCGCCCTTGCAACTGATCAATCTGTGTCGCCCTGCCCGCAATCAGATCATGCGCCATAGCGGTGCGCGCCTGTGCGTCCATGTCCAGCAAGGGGCCAGCGACGCGGGCAAAGAGCCCAGAAGGCAGCTGCATCGCCCAAGGGATCAGCCCGATCGGGGTCGTGGTGCCCAGTTCCGGCGTGATACCCGTGGCCTTGAGCACCGCCGCGCCTTCGCGCCATTGTGCCGCGAGCAGCTTGCGCCAAGCGCGATCCCGCAGCTGGACAGGCAAGGCAAGCCCGCTCAGCGCATTCAACCCGTCGTTCAGCAAAATCAGGAAGCGGCCCCATTGCAGATTGGTGATGTTGTCCACCTCGCGGACAACCAGTTGCGGCGTGGCCAGGGTTTGGGCCAGATCCCCTGCCCCTGCCGCGATAAAGACCTCGCCACTGGTTTCGCGGTGGAAGCAGCCCTGCCCCATCGCAACCACCTGAAATGCCACCATGCCCGCGCGCAGGTCCTGCGCGGGCAGAAAAGGCTGCAGAACGTCGATGCACTCGGGGTCGCTCGCGAGAGGAACCACGCAAGCCGCACTTGCCACCTGCGCGGCAATCTCTGCACCCAAAGCGGCCATTTCAACCGCGCCTGCCCGCACAAGGATAATGTCAGCGCCTGCAAGGCAGGCCGCGTCTTCGCTGATAGTCAGTTCATCCGCGCTGATCCGTTGCGCAAAACCGCCAAAGTCCGTCAAGGTCAACCCGTGTGCGCGGATCTCGACCGCTGTCTGCCGAGGGGCCAGCAGGGTCACGCGGTGCCCTGCGGCTGCCAACAAACCGCCAATAAAGCAGCCAACGGCGTCCGCCCGCGCAACCGCGATATGGGTCTTACTTGCCAAGGCAGTAGCGCATGATCGCCTTTTGCGCATGCAGGCGGTTTTCGGCCTCGTCAAAGATCACGGAATGGGGGCCATCCATGACAGCGCTTGTTGCCTCGTCGTCGCGGTGGGCTGGCAGGCAATGCATGAAAAGCGCATCGTCATTGGCCCGCGCCATCAGGGCATCGTTCACCTGATAGCCGCGCAACTGGTTGTGCCGCCGCTCACGCGCGGATTGCGGATCATGCATGGAGACCCAGGTGTCCGTGACAACCAGATCAGCAACTTCCACCGCTTTGTGCGGATCGCGTTCGATGGCGTACATGCCGTCCAGTGCAGGTTCCGGATCCAGCGTTGGAGGGCCGGTAAAGGTCAGATCAAACTCGAACTGTTTGGCCGCATGGGCAAAGCTGGCAAAGACGTTGTTTCCGTCACCCGACCAGACCACCTTGCGACCCTTGATGGGGCCTGCGTGTTCTTCAAACGTCATCACATCCGCCATGATCTGGCAGGGATGTGTGCGGTTTGTCAGCCCGTTGATCACCGGCACAGAGGCGTATTCGGCCATCTCCAGAAGCGTCGCTTCCTCGAATGTCCGGATCATGATCAGATCCACGTAACGGCTGAGGACGCGGGCCGTGTCCGCAATCGTCTCTCCGAGGCCCAGTTGCATGTCGGTGCCCGACAGAACCATCGTCTGGCCACCCATCTGGCGCACGCCCACGTCAAAGCTGATGCGTGTGCGGGTCGAGGGTTTTTCGAAAATAAGCGCGACCATATGGTCTTTGAGCGGCTGATCGGTGTCCAGCGCCCCTTTGGGCTGGCCCGCGCGGGCCGTTTTCATCGAAATGGCGCTGTCGATCATGCCCCGCAGGGCGGCGGGGTCTGTTTGGTGAATGTCGAGAAAATGGTTCATTTGGCATCTCTTGATTGCAAGACCCGAAGGAATATTCCGGCCAGAAAAGGATCAGGCGAGTGAGGCGGCGGCGGCGTCCAGACGGGCAATGGCCATGTCGATTTCATCGTCCGAGATCGTCAGAGGCGGCAGCAGGCGGATCACATTGTCAGCGGCAGGAACCGTGATGACTTTCTGCGCGTAGCCCGCGTTGACCATGTCCATATTCGGCGCTTTGCACTTGATACCCAGCATCAGCCCCGTGCCGCGCACTGCGTCCAGCACTTCGGGGTGGCTGGCAATCAGTCCTTCCAGCTTTTGACGCAGGAGGGCCGACTTGCGGTTCACTTCCGCCAGAAACTCTGGCGCTGTGACCGTGTCCATCACCGCGGCACCCACTGCGCATCCCAGCGGGTTGCCCCCATAGGTCGATCCGTGCGTGCCTGCGGTCATGCCGCTGGCCGCATCTTCGCTGGCCAGCACCGCGCCCAAGGGGAAGCCGCCGCCGATACCTTTGGCCACCATCATGATGTCAGGGTTGATGCCCGCCCATTCATGGGCAAAGAGCCGCCCCGTGCGCCCCACGCCGCACTGCACCTCGTCGAGGATCATCAGAACGCCGTGTTGGTCACACAGATCGCGCAGCCCTTTGAGGCAGGCGTCCGGCAGCGGACGAATGCCGCCTTCACCCTGCACGGGCTCCACCATGACCGCACAGGTCTTGTCCGTAATGGCGGCGGTCAACGCGTCATGATCGCCAAAAGGCAGATGGGTAAAACCGCCCAGCAACGGTCCAAAGCCCTTTGTCATCTTTTCGGACCCTGCCGCCGCGATGCCCGCAGCGGAGCGTCCGTGAAAGGAGCCCTCAAAGGTAATGATCTCCACCCGTTCAGGCGCGCCTTTATCGTAGTGATACTTGCGCGCCATCTTGACCGCCAACTCGCAGGCTTCCGTGCCGGAATTGGTGAAGAATACCGTGTCGGCAAAGCTGTGTTCCACCAAGCGGTCCGCAAGCGCTTGTTGCTGCGGTATCTCGTAAAGGTTGGAGGTATGCCAGAGCGCCCCCGCCTGATCCGTCAGCGCCTTGACCAGGGCGGGATGCGCATGGCCCAGTGCATTCACCGCAATCCCTGCGCCCAGATCCAGAAAACGTCGGCCATCCGCCTCGATCAGCCAAGAGCCTTCGCCTTTGACAAAGCTCAGGGGGGCACGGGAATAGGTCGGCAGAACAGAAGCAATCATCGGATCGTATCCTTTGGGAAAAGGCCGCGGGTAAGCGCCCAAAAGGGCATGGCGGCGGTCGTCAGTCAATGGGATTTGGGAAGCTCGGCCAAAAGCGTGGCCAATGGATCAACCCCTGCCAGACAGGGGCGCGGCACTGTCAGCGACGGCGTCGTCGAAGAAGATATGCGTTTGAGTTGATCATGTCGCAGGCATAGCGGGCAAAGATACCGCCCGTAAAGAGGAAATTTGTCATTGCCCAGCGCAAGCCGCAGGCGCATAGCACGCCCATGTTTATCGCAAAGCAGCAGAACAACGCACTGGCGGCAGGGATGATCGTGACGGCGGGGGTGTTTATTGCGGCTTCATCGCTGCTGGCCAAGGGCTTGGGCACAGGCAGTTTCGGCGCGCCGCTGCACGCTTTGCAAATCAGCCATGGCAGGTTCCTGTTCGCGTGGATCTTGATCCTGAGTGTGGCGGCAGTGGTGCGCCCTGCCCTTGAGCGGCCCCATCTGCGGCTCCATCTGGCGCGCACGCTGTGTGGCTGGGCGGGGGTGACACTGATGTTCGCCTCTGTCGCGTTCATCCCCCTGGGGGACGCCACGGCAATTTCGTTCCTGAACCCTGTCTTTGCGATGATGCTGGCCATTCCGCTGCTGGGTGAAAAGGTGGGCCCTGTCCGCTGGGCGGCTGCGGGTCTGGCCTTGCTGGGCGCGCTGATCCTGCTGCGGCCTACGCCGTCCAGCTTTCAACCCGCTGCCTTGCTGGCGCTGGGGGCGGCGCTTGTGATGGGGCTTGAGCTTATCTTCATCAAGCAGCTCTCGCGGCGCGAAGGGCCTTTCCAGATCCTGATCTTCAACAACACGCTTGGTTTGGTGATCTCGTCGGTGGCTGTCTACACGGTTTGGCAAAGCCCGACTGCGCTGCAATGGGCCGTTCTGGCGGGCGTGGGCTGTTCGATGGCCGCCGCTCAGACCTGTTTTGTCAACGGTATGGCACGGGCGGATGCAAGTTTTGTGGCACCCTTCAGCTATGCCACACTGCTTTTTGCGGTGCTGTATGATGCGCTGTTTTATGGCGCGCTGCCCGATGCTGTCAGCTGGATCGGTGCGGGGATCATTATCGCAGGGGCAGTGCTTCTGGCGTGGCGCGAAGCGCGGCTGAAATCACACGCCCCCCAACCCACTCACCAAGATGCAGCTACCCGCTTGCGCCCAGCCCCGGACAGGGTAGAATAGGGATCGAATTTTGACAAAGCGGTCCACATACCTGATGGGCCGCTTTTTAACTGAGAGGCGTGACATGTCCTGGACAGATGACCGTGTAGAGACGCTGAAAAAGATGTGGGGCGAAGGCCAATCCGCCAGCCAGATCGCCAAGGAGCTGGGCGGCGTGACCCGCAATGCGGTGATCGGCAAAGTGCACCGTCTGGGGCTGTCCAACCGCGCCACCTCCGGCACGGCTGCCAAAGCAGACGCCAAGCCCAAGACCGCAAAGGCAGCCCCCAAACCCAAGGCAAAGGCCGCCCCCAAGGAAGTGCGGCAGGAACCCAAGACGGAATCCGCAGCGCCACCCAAATCAACGCTGCCCGCGCGCAAGCAGATTATCCCTGCAGGCCAGCCCCTGCCGCCGCAACCATCGGCCAATGAGATCAGCCCCGAAGCCTTGGCCAAGGTCAACGAAGTGGAACGGAACTCCAAGAAGATCAGCCTGATGGAATTGACCGAGCGGACCTGCAAATGGCCCGTCGGTGATCCTGCCACGGAAGAGTTCTGGTTCTGCGGCCTGCCTGTCAAACAGGGCAAACCCTATTGCGAGGCCCATGTGGGCGTTGCGTTCCAGCCCATGTCCTCGCGCCGCGACCGCCGGCGGTAAGGGTGCGCACCCCATCGTGCTGACAAAGGCCACGGAAAAGGCGGAGACGCTGATCTATCAATGGGTGCCGCCCGGACGTGATCTGGCGGTACCAGGTACGTTGAATGCCTTTCGCTGTTTGATCATTTTGGCCAGGCCTGTCAGCGACGAGACCAGGTACTCCGTCAGTGAGACGCTCGTGAAATCCGGCTGTCTGTTTGCGATAGCCTTTGGCCCTCAAAGCACCTTGTGGGACGATAGCATTGACCACGCAAACCTTGCGCAATTCGACTACGGTCCGGTGCCCGCCGGAAGTGATGTCATGACCTCTTGGCACGACAACGAAAGCCTGGAAGAGACACTGGCGTTTGCCAAATTCTGCAGCACAACAGCCTATGACGGCCGCCCGTTGACGACGCTTCTTATTCTTGATTTTTCAGACCACGACCGGGCGACAGAGATCAAAGCCCTCTATGCGGGTGCCAGCTAGCATGGCGGTATCTCCTTGGAAGCACGCATTTCCTGCAACAAACCCCACGCAGCGTTGAGTTGCGCTTTGCGCTGTGTCGTGGTTCTTGGCCTTACGCACAACAAAAAGGCCCTGCTCTCATGCCCGACACCATCCGCGCCGCTGACGCCCTTGCCCGCCGCCTCTATGCCGCAGGCTGCCGCACCGCCTTCGGCATGCCCGGCGGAGAGGTCCTGACCCTCATCGACGCGCTTGAGGCCGCAGGCATCCGGTTTATTCTGTGCAAACATGAAAACGCCGCAGGTTTCATCGCCGAAGGGCATCACCACCGTGACCACGCGCCAGCCATTCTGGTAGGCACCATCGGGCCGGGCACGCTGAATGGTGTGAACACCGTCGCCAATGCGTTGCAGGATCAGGTGCCGCTCATTGTGCTGTCCGGCTGCGTCGATGCGGGTGAAGCGCAGCGCTACACCCACCAAGTGGTGGACCAGCGCGCTGTCTTTGCCCCCCTGACCAAGGCCAGTTTCACACTGACGCCGGATGCCGCGCATATCATCGCGGACAAGGCCGTCACAATTGCCACCGAAGGTCACCACGGCCCCGTGCACATCGACGTGCCTGTGGATGTGGCTGACACGCAAATACCTGCCACGGCCCCTGCCCCGCGGGTACCTGCCAGCGCCAGCGCGCCTACAGGCGCCGATCTGGCCACTGCGCGCGACTGGCTGGCAAATGCCAAGCGACCAGTGATGATTGTGGGCGTAGGCGCGCTGAACCAGCACACTGACGTTACCGCCTTTGCCGAGGCGCATAATGTCCCTGTCATCACCACCTACAAGGCCAAGGGGATGCTGGCCGAGGATCACCCCCTGTCGCTGGGCGGCGCGGGCCTGTCGCCCTTGGCCGACAAGACGCTGGTGCCCTTCGTGCAATCGGCCGATCTGATCCTTTGCGTGGGCTATGACCCTGTGGAGATGCGCCCCGGCTGGCGCGATGTCTGGACACCTACCAGCCACAACGTGATCGACATTCAGGCCGCCCCCAATCACCACTACATGCACCAGTCTTCGCTGAATTTTGCCACTGACTGTGCCGCAACGCTGGCCGCCTTGGGCGCGGACCTGCCTGCGGTCAAGACATGGAGCCAAGGCGAAGTGGCCACAGCCAAGACCGCACTGGCCGCAGCCTTCCCAAAGGACGAAGACTGGGGGCCCGCCGCTGTGATCGCCACCTGCCGCGACGTGCTGCCGCGTGACACGTTGGCTTCTGTGGACAGTGGCGCCCACCGCATTCTGCTGAGCCAGATGTGGGAAACCTATGCCCCACGCGACCTGATGCAATCCTCTGCACTTTGCACGATGGGCTGTGCTGTGCCCTTGGCGATGGGCGCGAAACTCGCCTCTCCTGACCGCCCCGTGGTGGCATTTACGGGCGATGCAGGCTTTCTGATGGTGGCAGGCGAACTGGCAACGGCTGCCGAATTGAAAATCACCCCGATCATTCTGGTCTTTGTGGATGCGTCGCTTGCGCTGATCGAGAAAAAGCAGCGCGAGCGGCAGATGGCCAACACGGGCGTTGATTTTGCCGAACATGACTTTGCCGCCATGGGCCGCGCCTTTGGCGGGGCGGGTGTGACGGTGCACACGCGGGCCGAGCTGACCAAAGCCCTCGAAACCGCGCAGGCAGCCGACACTTTCACCGTCATTGCCGCCGTGATCGAAAAGGGAGCCTACGATGGCCGCATCTAGGCAGACGCACCCCACGCGCGCCGGGCAGGGCCGGACCCGGTCTGGCGCTTCAGACCTCAATGTGAGGCACTTTATGCCCGCCGCATTTGTCTTCCCTTTGACAGACGCGCCTGCATCAGCCAAAGCGCCGGACCAAGGCGGGGTCCGGCGCTGCCCGGCGGCCACAGGTGGCCTTGTTCCGGGCGGGCGCATGCCTTCTTTGTCAGCTGAGGTGCAACAATGACCCAAACCGCACTCGACGGCCTTTTTATTCTCGACCTCAGCCGAATCCTCGCCGGGCCCACCTGCACACAACTGCTGGGCGACATGGGCGCCACCGTCATCAAGGTGGAGAACCCCAAGACGGGCGGTGATGATACGCGTGGTTGGGGGCCGAACTATGCCCGCGACGCGAAGGGCCAGCCCACGGACCTGTCGGCATACTTCATGGCCGCCAACCGCAACAAACGCTCCATCGCGGTAGATATCGCCACTGAGGAGGGCCAGGAAATCATCCGCCATCTGGCCGCCCGCGCAGATGTGGTGATCGAGAACTTCAAGCCGGACGGGCTGGTGAAATACGGGTTGGACCATGCCACGATGCTGAAACAGCACCCCGCGCTCGTCTACTGCTCGATTTCGGGGTACGGCCAGTTTGGCCCGAACCGCACCCAACCGGGGTATGATCTGATGGCCCAGGGCTTTGGCGGCATCATGTCCCTGACGGGCGATCCTGAAGGCGCGCCTACAAAGGTCGGCGTCGGTATCGCCGACGTGATGTGCGGGATGTATGCCACCATCGGTATTCTGGCCGCCCTGCGCCACCGCGACGCCACGGGCGAAGGTCAGCACATTGATCTGGCCCTTGTCGACGCGCAGATGGCGTGGCTGATCAACGAAGGCACCAACTTCCTGACCTCCGGGCAGGAACCTGTTCGCCGCGGTAATGCGCACCCCAACATCGTGCCTTATGATGCGTTTGAATGCAGCGATGGCCACTTTCTGCTGGCCGTGGGCAATGACGCGCAATTTGCGCGCTTTTGTGATGTGCTGGACATCGCCCAAGTGGCCCGGGACCCGCGCTTTGTCACCAATCAGGGCCGGATCGAGCATCGCGAGGCGCTGATGCCGATGATCACCCCGCCCCTGCGCGCCTTGCCCCGCGCAGAGGTCATGGCGCGGCTGCAAAGTGTCAAAGTGCCTTGCGGGCCGATCCACACTGTCGGCGAGGCACTGCAATCCGATCAGGCCAAGGCGCGTGGTGCGGTGGTGCAGGTGCCCCGCGCGGATGGCGATGATCTGCAGCTTCTGGCCAACCCGCTCAAGTTCTCAGCAACGCCCGTGCGCTATGACCGCGCGCCGCCCCATGTGGGTCAGGACACCGACGAAGTGCTTGAAACCTGGGGACCAATGCCGGGGAAACCTTTGTAACAATTCGCCCTATGTGACGGGAATTGCGCAAGAACACGCTCACTTTCGAGGTTCAGGCGGGCCGAAGTGACACAATCACTCACGAAGCGAGTTCCCCCCTTCACGTTGGCGTGTAGCGGCCCATATCTACGTTCATTGGCACCTCTTTTACGGGTATTCCTACCCCGCAAGACCTGTGACCTAGAAAGGCCCACCCCATGACAAGTGACATTTGTAACGCCCCTGTTTCCCTTTCCTGCGCGACCGCGTTGGACAGCTGGAACAATATGGTGCGCGCATTTCTGGCCCACGGGCAGACGACACCACACCATCTGGCGGCCACTCTGGACGCGGCCCCCGACTTTGCCATGGGCTTTGCCGCCAAGGGCCTTTTCTGCCTGATGATGGGCCGCGCCGAGATGTGGGACGTGGCTGAAGCCGCCCGCACGGACGCGCACCGCGCCCGCATGGCAACGCCCGTAAATGCGCGCGAAGAGTGGTGGATCACCGCACTGGACCGCTGGCTGGCCGACAGCCCTACCGGTGCGGTCTCTGCCATGGAGCAAGTGCTGGCCCTGCACCCCGAAGACACGCTTTCGGCCAAAGTCAGCCATGCCATCCGCTTCATTCTGGGGGATGCGACGGGCATGCGGGCCTCCATCGAGCGGATTTTGCCCGCGCATGACAAGGATCACCCGCTGCGTGGCTACCTGATGGGGTGCCATGCCTTCACACTGGAAGAAACCGGCGACTACACTGCTGCGGAAAAGGCGGGCCTTACGGGTCTGATCCATGCGCCTGACGACGCCTGGGGCCTGCATGCAGTGGCCCACGTGCACGATATGCGCGCAGAGCCCGATGCGGGCATCGCCCTGATCGAAGACCATACCGCGGCCTGGGCACAGTCCAACAACTTCCGCTACCACGTCTGGTGGCACAAAGCCCTCCTGCATCTGGATCGCGGCGAACTGGACGTGGCTCTGGCCCTCTATGACACCCAGATCCGCGCCGAGAAAACGGACGATTACCGCGACATT
>CALAIJ010000183.1 GCA_937923365.1 uncultured Sulfitobacter sp. | reverse complement strand
CAGAACGGGGATGTATTCCTGACCGACTTTGCCAATGACGGCAGCTTCGACAACCTTGTCGTACGCAGCTTTGAACTGACCAGCGTTTCTGAGGACAACTATACTGGGTTCTTTGCAAACTCCTCTGTCGATAACACCCGTTCCGTTTGTTTTCTGACCGGCACGTTGATTGATACGGAACTGGGTCAAGTTCCAGTGGAAGCATTGGTTGCAGGCGACAAAGTGCGTACCCTTGACCACGGGTATGTCCCGCTGTTGGGGGTTTTTTCATCGCCCGTTGGCAAAGAGCCAAAAGCGCAACCGGTTGTGTTCCCTGCAGGCGCGCTAAGTGACGGATTGCCAAAGCGGGATTTACACGTCTCGCCTCAACACCGGATGTTCTGTGCAGGACGGCTGGCGGAAAGGATGTTTGACACCAACGAGGTCCTGATCAGTGCGAAATTCTTTCGTGACCATTTGCCCCTGCCTGAAGTCGCGGCGCGTAATAGCGTGAGGTACTGGCATTTGATCTGCGCAAGACACGAAGTTGTCTTTTCCGAAGGCTATCCGACCGAAACAATGTTGGCCGGTGACATGGCGCTTCAGGCGCTGGGGGCAACGCCTGCGGGCAAAGCCGCCGCTGCAGTGCTAAAACAGCTGCGCACTGGCCGGCCTGTACATCCGGCGCGCCCGATACCCAAAGGCGCGCGACAGCGGCAATTTGTAAAGCGCATGATCACCAACAAACGCGACTTTCTGGAACAGGGAACCTTGCCAGCATCATCAGTTTTTTGCCAGATACCTTGCCACCAGATAGGACCTATTGGTGCGGCATGTCCAAGGCCCACCGGTTGAAAATAAGACCCCGCAAAAGCAATCGGGCCGCCCCCAGGGGCGACCCGATGCCAGAAAGGCTGCGGCATCTGTGTTTATTATTAGCTTGGGATTATTAGACGCTGGCCAATCTGTATTCTGTCTGGGGATTTCAAAATCGCCCGATTAGCTTCGAAAATCTTCAGGTAGCTGCTGGGCCGCCCGTAAAACTGAAGCGAGATGTAGGCAAGGCTGTCGCCAGGCTCGACCACGTAGATACGGCCCTCCGTCACCTTTTTGCTTTTGGCAACTGAGGCGGCGAATGCACGGCGGCTCATCTCTTCGGCGGCACGTTTGCCCGCCTCGGTGCCGTCATTGGCAAGCGATGTCTGCACCAGATTGAAGATCAGCGTATCAGCATCAAACGAGCCATCCGCCGTGCTCAGCGACGGGGGCAATGCAATCTCTCCGCGCTCGACGGCCCGCATGATCAGATCGGCGGCCTCATCAGGCGTGACATTGCCTGTGGGAATCCGCAGGCGCAGGCGTTCCCGGCCGTGACGTTCGACGGTTTTGACCGTGTAGTTGCCGGACAAGACGCGTTCGCGCAAAAGCCATAGTTTATCGCGACCAAGCACGGCTTTACCCTGCTGTGCGGCGGCCCCGGCCACTGCTCTTTCGGGGGTCAGGCCCAGCAGGATTTCGTTCATCGACAGCCCATCCGTCTGAGGCTGTGACATCGACCCCGAGGGTGTGATCAGATCAGAAGGCGCGTTGCGCGTGACGCCGCCTTCAAGGGAGGCGGTCACAACTGCAGCCAAAACATCTGTAGGCACCTTTTGCGGCACGGGGTTAAGCTCAGAAATTGCTGCATCCGGCAAGGCCAGGGCCATTTCGGCCTGCGGGCTTTTGGACAGGTACAGGGTGACCATCACGCCCAAAAGGAACGTCAGCACGCCGATCAGGCTCATGGCGACAAATGCAGGATTGATCCGCTGCGGCGGGGCGGGCACAGGCGCATCCAAGCGCGGCTGCCTGCGTGCTGAGATGAACGGCAGCGCGATCGCCTCGGCTTCGGGGGCCTCCTGAACGGTTTCGGGTTTGACGTAGGCGCCAAAACTGACCTGCGGGCCAGACTCGCTCTGATCTGACATCAGTTCATGTCCTCGATGCTGAAACCAAGGACAGACCAGACCTGCATCCCGCCACGGTAATAGCTGATCTTTTCAGCAGGGTATCCGACCTCCAGCAACGCGGTGATCAGCGTTCCGGCGTCATCCGAGCTTGGGCCTGTGTCAAAGATCAGCAGATGTTGCGCATCGGCAAAGTTGAACACGCCATCCAAGGCGCGGGTGCCGAGGGCTTGCAGGATCTCGGCGCGGAACTTGGTCTCGCCCAGCATGGTGGCATAGGGCAGATTGACACTTCCGGGGATAAAGCCCTGCGCACGGTCTTCGGGCATGCGCGCATCGACCAACAGACCCTCGCTGTTTGCGACCTTATCAACCAAAAAGGAGAGGACTTCGGTCTCGCCCAATGTGTCGACACCCGCAGCCGCCTGCATCGGCGCGATGCAAGGTGCGCCGCAAGACCCGACAGGGGCGGCAAAGCTGGCCGCATAGCGTGCTGCATCAGAGTTGTTGCGGTCAATCGTGACGGTCTGACCGTTGAAGATGAACGAGGCCTTCGCCTCCAACGCCTGCGCATATGCGCCGCCTGCGCTGGCACATACGCTGCATGTCACCGCGATAATTGCGGTCCATCTGCTCATCTAATCGTCCCCCAAGACGTCCACCAGATTTTGTAGCAGCGGACTTGTGCCCGCATAACTGTGGTTTAATTTCCCACATATACGCAAAGGATGATTCGCGGGTCAAAGCAAAAACGAATCAGATGGTGATAAATGACCGAATCAGTGGTTCTGGGGACTCACCGCTCCCTCAGGAGTTGCATTTTTCGCCTTTGCCAATCAATCCCGCGCATTCTAGTGTCACGCGACTGTAGAGGGAGCCACCATGCCGGACGGATATCTGACCACCCATGTTCTGGACACGGCCCGCGGCTTGCCCGCAGGGGGCCTTGGTATCACGCTTTACCGGATCGACGGAGAAGCACGCCACCAGATCGCGCAGGCCGTAACCAATGCAGACGGGCGCACAGACACGCCCATCCTGCCCAAAGGCGATTTTGTCACCGGCACCTATGAGCTGGTTTTCCACTGTGGTGACTATCTGACCACATCAGGCACCCCACCAGAGGAGCCGCGGTTTCTGGACATCGTCCCAATCCGGTTCGGCATTTCCGATCCTGACGCGCATTACCATGTGCCTTTGCTGCTCTCGCCTTTCGGGTATTCAACCTATAGGGGCAGCTGATCCGCGCAATCTGTGCGGCCCGAACAGTGCTGCCAGCCCAAGGATCACACCCGATACGGTCGCGATCATGCCCGCTGCTGACACGCTGTCCACCAGCCCCAGCCAAAGCGGGCCGTAGCCTGCCAGCACGTAGCCCAGCACGGCGGCAATTACGGCAAACAGGACCGACCACGCCACCTGCCACTCCAACCGGTTGGTCATCAGACGCGCCGCTGCGGGCGGACAGATGAACATCGCGATCACAATGATGCTGCCCACAGCGTCGAACGCAGCCACCGCTGCAATCGCGGCGACAATGACCAGCGCCAGCCCCAGCAGATCCGTGCGCATACCGATGGTACGGGCGAACCCTTCGTCGAAGGTACTGATCTTCAACGGACGCCAGAACAGCACGGTGAACAGGGCGACACCCACAAAGGTCAGCGCCATACGCGGCAGCTCGACGGGCACGCCCGCCAGTGCCACGGGGTCCCACAAGGACGACCAGCCTGTCGCATCCAGCCAGATGAGGCTTTCCAGATTGCCGTAAAGCGCATGCTCCACGTCCAGATGCACCGAGGACGTGTCCGATTGCTCCAACAGCAGCACGCCGCCTGCAAACATCGCGGTAAAGATCACGCCCATGGCGGCACCAGCCTCGATCCGGCCCAAACGGCGCACGGCCTCAATCGCGACGACGGCGATAATCGCTGCACCCGCAGCCCCCAGCAGCATGGGCCATGTGCTCACCACCCCTGTCAGCAGGAAGGCTACCACGATGCCCGGCAGCACCACATGGCTGATGGCGTCGCCGATCAATGCTTGGCGGCGCAGCACCAGAAAGTTCCCCGGCAGCGCGCAGGCCACCGCCACAAAGATGCCGGTCAGCATGGGCACAAGGCTTAAGGGCACAAACTCCGACCCGTTCATGTGGCCACCTCGATGCGGCTGTCGACTTCGGCGATCTGGTCGGCGGTCAGCACGCTCTCGATCGGGGTCAGTCCGTCATAGCGCGCCGCTGCGGCCTCGTAAGCGGGGTCACGGCGGATCACTTGCCAACGGGTTTCATCCCGCATGGCACGGGCGGCGCGGCCCTGCCCCTCTGGCGTGGCAACCCCGTCCGGCAGCGCCCAGCCCTGACGACGCAACAGGCGCAGGGTCAGGCGCTCGTAAATCGGCTGTCCGTGGGCCAGCGCCAGCAGACCTTGCCGCAAGTGCACCTGCCGCTGATAGGCACGGTGCCGCAGATAGGCCGAAACAACTCCGCGCGCGGGCGACAGCAGCAGCGAGCAGGCAAAGAGCGCAAAGCCAACCAGCACGATGATCGGCCCCGTCGGCACATTGGGCATTGCCGCTGAAATCGCGGCACCCACGTAGGCCGACACGCCGCCCAGAAGCCCTGCAATCAGCACCACATGGTCCGTGCGCTCCGTCCAGAACCGCGCTGTCACGGGCGGGATAATCAGCAAGGCCACGATCAGGATCAGCCCCACGATCTTGAGGCCCACAACCGTCACCGCCAGCACCAGCGCCATCATAATGAGGTCTGTGCGGGTCACGTTCTGCCCCGTGGAGCGGGCAAATTCGGGATCAAACGATGCCAGCGTCAGCGGCCTGCGCATCAGCAGCACCAGCGCCAGTGTGAGGGCGGCAGAGACCGCAATCACCAGCGCGTCACTGCGCAACATGCCAGCGGTGGAACCCAGCAGAAAACCTTCAAGCCCTGCCTGCCTGCCTGCCGTCATCGTCTGGATAACGGTCAGCAACACAATGCCGAACCCAAAGAACACGGACAGAACGGCGCCAATGGCCGCATCCTCGGCCAGTCGCGTCTTGCTCGACAGCCACGTCACGATCAGCAGGCCCAAGGCGGCCGATACCGCAGCACCTGTCAGCAGCCCCACAAGGTTGCGACCATCTCCGCCCAGCGCCACCATCACAATAAAGGCAAGCGCCACGCCCGGGAGGGTCGCGTGGCTGATGGCGTCACTGACCAGCGCGCGTTTGCGCAAGAACAGGAACGTGCCGCCCACGCCTGCGGCCATGCCCAACAGGGCCGCCCCCAGCGTGACCAGCGTGGCGTTGTAGCCCAGTTGTAAAAGGAGCGCGTCCCGGATCATGTCAGATCACGTGGCGCGGATGGCGTCCATCTGCGCGCCTGCCAGACGGCCTGCGTAGGCGTCCTGCAAGTGCATGTCCGTGAACGTCGTGGCCACAGGGCCCTCCGCCACACGGCGGGTGTTGATCAAAAAGACGTTGTCAAAATACTCGGGCACCGTGGACAGATCATGGTGCACGGCGACAACCGTCTTGCCCGCATCACGCAGACCTTTCAGCACTTTGATGATTGCCTTTTCGGTGGCCGCATCAACCCCTGCAAAGGGTTCGTCCAGCAGATAGAGGTCCGCATCCTGCGCCAGTGCACGCGCCAGAAAGACCCGCTGTTGCTGGCCACCGGACAATTGCCCGATCTGGCGTGTGGCAAAGCCTTCCATGCCGACCCGCTCCAGACAATGCTGTGCTGCATCGCGGTGGGATTTGCGCACGCGACCAAGCAGCCCCAACTGCGGGTAAAGCCCCATCAGAACCACGTCGATCACCCGTGTCGGGAAATCCCAGTCCACGCTGGCGCGCTGCGGCACATAGGCGATCCGGTCGCGCACCCGCGCCACGGGCTTGCCAAAGACTGTCGTCGATCCCGCAAGCGGCTTTACGATGCCCAAGGCTGCTTTCAACAAGGTGGACTTGCCCGCGCCGTTCGGGCCGATGATGGCTGTCATCTTGGCAGGCTCCACCGTCATATCGACCGAAAATACTGCTGGCTTTTGGCCATAGGAAACGGTCATGCCACGGATCGCCAGCGGACTTTTGTCGCGGGCGGCGTCCTGGGCGGCCAGACCGTCTTTGGTGGCAAGTGTCAGTGTCATGGGTCAGCCCTGTCCTGAGAGTTTGCCAGCCATGCCGCTTGCTGGTGCGTCTGCACCCAAAGCGCGGGCAATGGTGGTCACATTATGGTCGATCATGCCGATGTAGGTGCCTTCGTATGTGCCGTCCGGCCCCATGGCGTCACTATAAAGCGCGCCGCCGATGTTCACTTCGTGGCCCTGGGCCGCAGCCCCTTCGATCAGCACACGCATGTTGCGGTCAGACACGGATGTCTCGACGAACACAGCGCCGATGTTGCGCGCAACAAGCGCGTCCACCAATGTGCTGATGCGGTTCAGACCCGCCTCGCTATCGGTAGAGATACCTTGAATGCCGATCACCTCGAAATCATGGGCCATACCAAAATAGCTGAAGGCGTCATGGGCCGTAACCAACACACGGGCCTCGTTCGGCACCAGCGCGAGCGTCTCACGGCTATAGACGGCAAGCGCTTCGAGTTCGGCGCGGAAGGCGGCAGCGTTGCTGGCAAAGATCGCAGCACTCTCGGGCTTTGCAGCACTCAGCGCATCACGCACCGCGTCCACCACACCCATCCAGCGCAGCGGGTCCATCCAGACGTGCGGGTCATAACGCCCGTCATAGTCTGCGTGGCCTAGCAATGTGTCTTTGGGCAGCGCCTCTGCCACGGCGACGACGGTGCGCTTGCGGCCTAGGTCTTCAAAGAACCGCTCCATCTGCGCCTCAAGATAGAGGCCGTGCCACAGCACCAGATCGGCGCGGGTCATTGCAACGATGTCGCTGCGGGTCTGGCGGTAGCCATGGGGATCCACGCCTGCGCCCATCAGCGCCTTGACCGTCACCAGATCACCGCCGACGCGGCGGGCAGCGTCAGCAATCATCCCCGTCGTGGCGACAATGCTAAGCTTGGTGCCTGCCTGCAGTGCACCTGCCGTAGCAAACACAGCAAGGCCGCCCAAAAGGGCATCACGACGGGTCAAGGGAAGGAGATTCCTACTCATCCCTCTAATATGAGAGCCATTCGCAACAAGTCAACCAGTTGCGAGTGATTCTTATTATCGTCAGAGAATCAGTGCCGCGCCGTCAGAAGACGATTTCAAAGGCAGCGCCCTGTGCGCTGGGCACCAACGCGATCTTGCCCCCATGGGCGCCAACAAGCGCCGATACGATGCTAAGCCCCATGCCGGTGCCGCCTTCGGCGCGGGTCGTGGTGAAGAACGGATCAAAGACGCGGGCCTGATTGCCGCGCGCCACGCCGGTGCCGTTGTCGCGAATGGACAGTGTGCCTTCCTGCCAGTCCAACACCACCCGCGTCGCACCATGGGCCACTGCGTTCTGTGTCAGCTGCATGAGGGCGGCGTGCAAGTCCTCCTCGGGCATCGGG
This sequence comes from uncultured Sulfitobacter sp., assembly GCA_937923365.1. Lineage (GTDB taxonomy): Bacteria > Pseudomonadota > Alphaproteobacteria > Rhodobacterales > Rhodobacteraceae > Sulfitobacter. The sequence continues at coordinate 2,610 of CALAIJ010000183.1, read as the reverse complement.
ATTTGGCCCGCATGCAGCACCTGCACATCAAGCCCCGTCAGCTTGGACGCGACCTTGCCCAAATCGGCCTGCCCCCGATCGGGCCGCTGGCCTGCCTGCGCATGACGGCGCAGGTCGGCCAACAACCGCTCCATCCGTGCGGCAGCCTCCTTGATGGTGCTGGCAAGGGCCGCGCGGTCGTCTGGTGCCATATCACCTTGCAATAACTCGGCGGCCCCGGTGATGGCGGTCAACGGGGACTTCAGTTCGTGTGTGACGTGGTCGGCATAGGCGCGCAGACCTGTGGCTCGATTATCAAGGGTCTCTCCCATGTCGATGACGCTTTGACCCAATGCGCTGAACTCGGGCGTGCCGAACTGGCGGGGTGGCTTGGCATCCATGCGTCCGGCCTTTACCGCGTGGGCGTAATCCGTCAGTGCGCGCACGGGCCGCTGCACCAGCCGCCAAAGCAGCGCGCCCAGAATGGCGGCAGAGGTCAGTGCCAGCCAGATGATCAGCCATGCTGTTTCTGCCCACCCGAGGATATTGCCCGCCACGCGGAAATACGTCAGCGCCAGCACAGGCACGGCCACGATACCCACCATGGCCCCACAGATGATCAGCGCCAGTGAAGGCCGCCATTTGCGTTTTACGTGGCTTTGCATGCGCCCATCCTGATGCCGACCCCGTGCACCGTCTCGATCGCGTCGGCACAGCCTGCGTCCGCCAGCTTGGCCCGGAGATTGCGCAGGTGACTGTCAACCGTGCGATCCGACACATGGATATGCGCGCCATAGACCGCATCGGTCAGCGCAGGCCGTGGCACGACTTGATCGGGGCGCGTCATCAGATGGCTGAGGATACCCATCTCGCGCGCGGTCAGCGCGACGGCGCGGCCTTCGATCAGGCATTGGTGCCGTGTGGGATCAAGATGCATGTTTCCGTGTTGAAGCGTCTTGGCGGCACTGGGGGCGGCCCCGCCGCTGCGCTTGAGGATTGCCTTGATGCGCCCCACCAGTTCGCGGGGCGAGAACGGCTTGGTGACGTAGTCATCGCCACCCAGTTCAAACCCCAGCACGCGGTCGATCTCATCATCGCGGGCGGTCAGAAACAGCACGGGCGTGTCATCGGTAACGCGCAGCTTGCGACAGACCTCAAGCCCGTCCATCTCGGGCAGGCCGATGTCGAGCACGATCAGGTCAAACCGACCGGAAGCGGCCTTGGCCAGCCCTTCGGCACCGTCACCCGCCTCACTGACCTCCATCGCGGCCTGCTTTAGTGCGATCCGCAGGACAGACCGGATTTGCGGGTCATCATCGATGATCAGAATGTGCTGGCTCATGAGCGTGCCTCGGATTGGATTGCCTCAAGGCTAGTGCGCGCCCGCCAGTTGCGAAAGCCCCATTCGCGCCAGTCGCGGGGCGGTGTGATATGGTATTGATGTGGCGCGCAGACCTCAATGCCGTGCGTTTTGTCATAGGCGGCAATGACCGGCTTGGCTGCATCCCCAAGATTGCACAGATAGTAGTAGTCCCATTTAACGCCGTGGTTCAGGTTGTACCGCGCCACGGTTGCGTCAAAGCTGACCCATGTGCAGGCATAAAGCACCGCCATGCCCAGCACTCCGGCGCGCAGCATCAGCCAGCCGTTATTGCGCCGCTGCCAGACCTGCCACAAGATCAACGCCAGCCCTGCCGCTGTCAGCGCCATCCAGATCGCCGCCGCCATGCGCAGGTGCGTCAGACCGTAGACATCCACGTAAAGTTCCAACCGCACCAGCGAGCTGATGACCAGGGCCACATTCTGCGCGACCCAAAGCATCAACAGAACCCGCAGCAAGGGATTGCCCTGCACCCAAGGCCGCGTCAGCAGCGCAAATGCGCCCGCCAACAATGCGGTGACCACCAGCGGATAGGCCCCGCGGTGGGCGTATTCCGCATAGGTGATCCCCTCGGGTAGACCTACCCCGCCATAAAGGTACACACAATCCAGCAGCGTCTGAATGGCAAAGACCGCGTTGAACATCACCAGCGCACGGGTGACAGAGGCAGGGTTGATCAACCCCATCCGTGCAGGCCCCATGGGCTTGGCACGCGGTGCTGCACGCAACCGCTCTTTCATCTGGCTGAGCGACAGGGCGGTCCATGCAACGGGCAGCAGACACAGCCAAAAGGCAATCCGCGCACCTTCGGGCAAACGCACCGAATTGAGCGAGATACCTTCCAGCCAACGCTCCGCGATCGGGTTGGCAGCCAGAAGCAGCAGGACAAAGACCAACCCCAGCACTACGGGCATCAGCCACGCCATAATCAGGCGCGTCATCTGTCCCGACCTGTCTACAGAGCCGCCACCCTTCAGCCGCCCCTGCCCGTCGACAAAGGTTTGCCGTACGCCCAAAGGCCACAGCCTGAGGACCCCGCGCCCCAGCGCGTGCGGGTCAACGCCCGCCAGCAGGGCAAGCGCGGCAGAGACGCCGGTAACGGCAATGATCACCGACAAGGGCTGCACCAGTTCAACCAGCGGCAACAGCACCAACAGCGTGCCGCCCGCCACCAGGGCTTGCTGCTGCACTGTGATCCTGCGTCCTGCCACAACGCATGCCGCCAGCACGACCGCCGCGCCAAAGACCGC
>CALAIJ010000182.1 GCA_937923365.1 uncultured Sulfitobacter sp. | reverse complement strand
CTTGCCACGGGTTCCGGTGCGCATGCGGGCAAAAGCCTGCTGCATGGAGGTGCGCAGATAGGCCCCCTCCGCGTCCGTGTCCGCTGCAAACACATTGGCCGCCAGCATAAAATACGGGCGCTCTAGCTGAGACGAGGGTTTAAAATCACGGCGGTAAAGATAAAGCGCCTCCTCCAGCGCGTCGGGGGCAAAGTGGGAGGCAAAGGCGTAAGGCAGCCCGTAATGCGCCGCCAATTGCGCGCCATAAAGCGAGGAGCCAAGGATCCATAGGGGCACGTGGCTGCCCTGTCCGGGTATGGCCTGCACCGGTGCGCCGGCGGGCGCATCGCCCAAATACCCCATCAACTCGGCGACATCGCGGGGGAAATCATCTCCACTGCGCCGTAACGCGTGATAGACGGCACCATCGCCACCGGGTGCGCGACCCAGCCCCAGATCGATGCGGTCCCCGTGCATGGCAACAAGCGTGCCGAACTGTTCGGCGATGGCCAAAGGCGCGTGATTGGGCAACATGATGCCGCCCGCGCCCACGCGCATGGTCTTGGTGTGGGACGCAACATGCCCGATCAGCAGCGAGGTAGCCGCCGACGCAATGCCCGGCATATTGTGATGCTCTGCCATCCAGTAGCGGTGATAGCCCCAGCGTTCCGCGTGTTGGGCCAGATCAACGGTATTGGCAATCGCCTGCGCGGCGTCAGCGCCCTCGGGAATGGGGGCCAGATCAAGGGCAGAGAACTTCATGTCACTTTCCGCAATCGCGCGAGAGCGCTTTCGGATGGTGGGGCACATAAAACCGGCACAAGCGCTGTGATTTCGTCCAGCGGGCGATCCCACCACGCCAATTCCAAGAGCGCAGAGATGACGTGCTTGTCAAAACGCGGTTTCAACAATTTGGCCGGATTGCCGCCCCATATCTCGTAGGGGCCCACATCCTTTACCACGACGGATGACGCAGCAATAACTGCACCGTCCGCAATGGTGACACCGGACATGATCGTCACGTCCATGCCGATCCAGACATCATTGCCGATCCGAACGTTGCCATTGCTGTAGCCCGTGCCCTCTTTGCGCACGACGTTCAAATGATCCCTGTGCACCGCCCCAAACGGAAAAGTGCTGATCCAGTCAGTGCGGTGATTGCCCCCCATCAAGATGCGCAACCCCGGCGCCACCGAGCAGAATGCCCCGATCTTCAGGCTTGTCCCCTCGTCCCAGTCAAAGACCTTCATCCGCTTGGTACCGTAGGTAAACCGACCTATTTCAACAGCGCATTTACCGATGAAATAGTGTTGTGAAGCTGCGGTATCAGACCGTCTGCCAGCCAGTTTCTTTAGGAGTTTCTTGATCATGGCAAAGGCTAGGATTGTTGGTCTTACGGGTCAAGGCTGCGCGAAGATCTGGCGGCGATGCACGCGGGGCAAAACACGGCTGTTTTCACGTAGGATCGCAGACTGTAGGCTCCCGTCTCTGGGCATCCGCGTCTTAATAACTTCTAATCCAGAAGGAATCCGTCGGCGACCTGCAGCGGCCACAGACGCCACTGCACAAAAGAAAAGGCCGCAGCAATTGCCACGGCCTTTCCACATCTCTGACAGCGAGACTTAACGCTTGGAGAACTGGAAGCTCTTACGCGCTTTGGCCTTACCGTATTTCTTACGCTCGACCACGCGGCTGTCGCGGGTGAGGAAGCCTGCCGCCTTGAGCGCGGGGCGCAGTTGCGGATCAAACAATTGCAGGGCTTTGGAGATGCCGTGCTTGACCGCGCCCGCCTGACCGGACAGACCGCCGCCTTTGACCGTTGCGAATACGTCGAACTGGCCTTCGGTGTTGGTGATGCCAAACGGCTGCGCGAGGATCATCTGCAAAACGGGGCGGGCAAAGTATTTGTTCTGCTCGCGGCCGTTGACAGTGACCTTGCCGGAACCGGGCTTGATCCAGACGCGGGCAACCGCATCCTTACGCTTGCCTGTGGCATAGGACCGGCCGAGCTCGTCTTTGACGGGCTCACGGTCGATTACGATCTCGGCTTGTACGGGTGCGTCGCCTTGGGCCTCTGCCACTTCGCCAGCGACCGCTTCAAGCCCTTCGAGGGATTTGATTTCATCAGCCATCTTTATGCGCTCCGCGTGTTTTTCTTGTTCATGGACTTAACGTCCAGAACTTCGGGGCTTTGCGCCTCGTGTGGGTGATCGGTGCCGGCATAGACACGCAGGTTTGTCATGATCTGACGGCTCAGGCGGTTGCCGGGCAACATGCGCTTGACGGCCAGTGTGACGATACGCTCGGGGTTTGGCCCCTCAAGGATCATCTCTTTGGTGCGCTCTTTGATGCCGCCGGGGTGGCCGGTGTGCCAGTAGAACTTTTCCTGACGCTTGTTGCCGGTCATCTGGATTTTCTCGGCGTTGATGACGATAACATTGTCACCACAATCCATGTGAGGCGTAAACGAAGGCTTGTGCTTGCCGCGCAGGCGGGTGGCAATGATCGACGCAAGACGGCCCAGCACGACGCCTTCGGCGTCAATGATGATCCATTTCTTGTCGATGTCTGCCGGTGTTGCAGAGAAGGTTTTCATCGAAGTATCCTGTTTGGTGGAAGGCAGCCGTGCAATAACGGCACAACTGCTGAATTAGATTGCTGCGTTATAGAGGAGCCCTGCGGCGCGTCAAGCACCACTTACCGTAATTTACATAGCTAAATCATGCACTTACAAATAAGGTAATATATTACCCCAATTCAAACCAGCCCTGAACCCCATTCCCCTAACAAAGTCGCCTTTATGTCCCTTGCCCCCCTCCTCTGCGCTGCCCTGCTTTTGGCCCTTAGCACGGCTGTTGGCATGCCAGCCGTGGTCAAACTGATCCGGGTCCGCGAGGCAAAGCACGAGTTGCGCCAAGGCTCAGCCGGGGCGATCCGCACCATCAGCGGGTGGAGCCTGATCGCGTTCTGGCTGATGGCCACATGGTTTTGCGCAACCATCCTTGGGGATTGGCATGTCACCGACGATCTGGCCGGTGCGGTGGACCGCGCATGGCTGCGCCTGCGCATCCTGCTTGAGATCGCCGCCGCCTTGGCAGAGAGCGATTGATGCCCTCTCAGGATCTTTCCCTTCAGGTCGAACAAGCGGACCTCAAATGCCTGACCTGTGCCGGTCAATGCACCTATTCGCCCGTGCAAGAGGCTTTGACCTGCCTCAGTTGCGGCACGACCTACGGGCTGGAGACGCCCGATGACGCGATGGCCGCAGTCGAGCATGAGTATTTCGCAGATGCCCCCGAACTGGATCGTCCCGTCCTGACCGACCGGCGCCCCTATCAATGCGAGGGCTGTGGCGGCGAAGTGCTGTTTATCGGGGATGCCCTGTCCAACCAATGCCCTTACTGCAACGCGCCAGTGGTGCTGGGCACAGGCGACGTGGGCTACCGCACCAAAGCCCTGATCCCTTTCAAAGCCGATGCAGGCTTTGCCGCGCGGCAGGCCCAGGATTGGGTCAAAGGCCGCTTTGGCGCGCCAAATGATCTGGCGGGCATCGTGTCACGCGCGCGCATCGCGGGGCTCTATGCGCCGTTCTGGACCTTTGATAGCCGCGAGGCGGTGGAATACTGGGCGAAATACACCACAGGCAGTGGCGATGATCGGCGCACCCACAGCGTGTCTGGGCGCTTGGACATCACGTTTGATGATCTGCTGATGCCTGCCAGCCCGCATGTCACGCCCCTGATCCGCGATGGCATCCTGCATGACTTTGACCCTTCTGAGCTGCGCCCTTACCGTGCGGGATATCTGGCAGGCTTTGCGGCAGAGCGGCACCACCAGTCGGTGCCCCAAGGGCTTGCGGCCAATGAAGCGGACAAGAAACTGCTGATCCGCAACCGCATCAAGCGCCACATCAACAAGCGCGGCGTGCATGCCATCCGCTACCAGACGGACACGACGGGCGTGCACTACCGCCGTATCCTGCTGCCTGTCTGGATGCTGCACTACACCTACGGGGATCGCGACATGAAGGTCGTAGTCTCGGGCATTGACGGGCGCACCTTTGGCGAACGGCCCTTTTCCAAGTGGAAAATTGCCGGTTTCTCTGCGCTGCTGTCTGCGGGCATGATCGCGATTGGCTGGGCGTGGGGGGCGGGAGGCTTGCTTTAGACGCCGCTGGGCGGGATGGCATAGGTCAAGGACGCCCGTGCGACAACCTTGTCCGACCCTTCGGAATAGATCAGAACGTCACTGACCGACAATTGCTTGCCCAGTTTCAGCAACCGCCCCTTGGCGACCAGATCGACGCCCGCAACGGGTTTACGCATAAAATCAATGGAGCAATTGGTGGTGACGGCCAGCGCCTTGGGGCCAATCCGGCTGAGCGTGACCAGATAGGCGGTGACATCGGCAAGGCCGAACATCGCGGGCCCCGATACCGTCCCACCCGGGCGCAAATGCCGCTCTGCGGTCAACAGGCGCATGGTGACGCCTTCCTCATCTACATGATCAACCGCGAAGTCATCCGCCATCTGCTGGAAGACCTCCCGCATGAATGCCTGCAAATCCTGCGCGTTCATCACCACGGTCATACTTGTCCCCTCGCCTTTGCTTGGCATAGAGTTGGCCCGATCAAGGGGAGACACGCAAGATGGCAATTCTGGAAGTGACGCAACGTGGTGCTGTGACCGATCTGGTGATGAACGCGCCGGAGCGGTTGAATGCCCTCTCGGACGAGATGCTGGCGGCTTTGCAAGAGACACTGGATGGCTTGGCCGATGACCCAGCCACCCGTGTCGTGACCCTGTCCGGCAGCGGCAAGGCGTTCTGTGCAGGCCACGACTTGCGCCAGATGACTGCCATGCGCCAGGCCGAGGATGGTGGGGCTGCCGCCTTCAAGGACCTCTTTGACCGCTGCGCGCGCGTCATGGCCCGCATCCAGTCGATGCCGCAACCTGTCATCGCCTCCGTCCACGGGATTGCCACAGCGGCGGGCTGCCAGTTGGTGGCGACCTGCGATCTGGCCATGGCGGCGCAGGACACCCGCTTTGGCGTGAACGGCGTGAACATCGGATTGTTCTGCTCAACCCCGATGGTGGCGCTGAGCCGCAATATTCCGCGCAAACAGGCGTTTGAAATGCTGACCACTGGTACCTTCATCAACGCGGCCCGTGCGGCTGAATTGGGCCTGATCAACCGCGCTGTATCAGCGGATGCACTGCAAAAGGAGACAGCGGCGATGGCAGACCTGATCGCCAGCAAGCTGGGTGCGGCGGTCAAAATCGGCAAACGCGCTTTTTACGAGCAGTTGCAAATGCCCGTGGCCGATGCCTATGCCTTTACCGGCGACGTGATGGTCGAAAACATGGGCTATGCAGACACCAAGGAAGGCATCGACGCCTTTTTGGAGAAGCGCGATCCCGACTGGTCTCAATAACGTCCGCGTCAGCCATTGTTTCCAAAGCCCTGATTCACTGTTTCACCGAAATTTCTTCGAAATTTGGCCGTATTGAGGCATGAGTATCACGGGATCGTGATCGGAGAGACCTCATGCGTTTTACAAGTGTTCTGGCCCTCGGGGCCTTGGTATCCACTTCCCTGTGGGCAGGCCCGTTGCCTGCACCTGTCACAGACGCGGATTTCCCTGAATTTGACGCGGAGCTGGTCCTGCTGGGCCGCGACCTGTTCTTTGACCCGATCCTGTCGGGCAACCAGAATATCGCTTGTGCCACCTGCCATCATCCCACGCTTGGCACCTCTGACGCGATGTCATTGTCCATAGGCGAAGGCGGCGCGGGTCTTGGCACCAAGCGCGCTGTGGATGCCAGCAACAAGCCGCATGCGCGCATTCCGCGCAACGCCCCCGCCCTGTTCAATCTTGGCGCCAAAGAGTTTGGCGTGATGTTCCATGATGGCCGCACGGAGATCGACGCAAAAGCCATGTACGGCATCCGTATGCCCGAAGGCCGCACACTGGAACGGCCCGTGCCTTCGGCGCTTGCTGCGCAAAACATCCTGCCGATCCTGTCCCCCGATGAAATGGCAGGCCAGCCCGGTGAAAATCCGGTGGCCGACGCCATCGCCGCAGACCGCATTCTGGGACCAAACGGCGCGTGGAACATGCTGGCCAAACGCGTGCAATCTGTGCCGGAATACAGCAGGCGCTTTACGGCCCTTGACCGCGAGAGCCTGCACATCACCGATATTGGTGCCGCCTTGGCCGCCTATATCTCGGTGGAATTCCGCGCGACGCAAAGCCCCTTTGACCAGTTTCTTGCGGGCACAGCGGATCTGCCCCGCGAGGCTGAGGCCGGAATGGAGCTTTTCTACGGCAAAGCGCGGTGCAGCACCTGCCATGCAGGCGCTTTCCAGACCGACCACGATTTCTACGCCATTGGCCTGCCGCAACTCGGCCCCGGCAAGAACGCCCACTCCCCCTACGCTGACACGGGCCGGGGCATGGTGACGGGCGTGCCCGCAGATCGCTACCGTTTCCGCACGCCTACTTTGCGCAACGTGGCACTGACCGCGCCCTACGGCCACAACGGGGCCTATGCCTCGCTTGAGGGCATGGTACGCCACCACCTTGACGCGCTGACGGGGCTGACGACCTATGATCGCTCTGACGCGGTGCTGACGGACGGTCTGGAAGTGGCCGACTTCGAAGCACTGGACGATCAGGACGAGATGATCCGCATCGCCGCCGCAATCGAGATTGTGGACGTGGCGCTGTCTGACGCGGAGGTTGCCCAAATTATGGCATTTCTGAATGCGCTGACCGATGAAATCTCACCTGCTCATGCGTTAGGCGCCCCTGCGGCGCTCCCCTCTGGGTTGCCACTGGACCCTTCCTAGGCACGAATCTCGCGGACCTTCCCCAACTGTTTCCAAATTTGGTTAATATTGTTCCCAAAATTCCTCTGGCAAATCGGGCAGAAATAGGGCACAAGTAAGACACGGGACGCCAAGGCGTCTGACCATTTTGGGTCGCCGTGGGCGGAAGGTCCCTCCAGATCAGCTCTCACTGATCGACTATTCCCGCAGCGGCGACCCCAAAATCCCCTCTCCAGAATATGTGCCGCGTTGACCCGCTTCGGTTGGTCGCAGGATCGCAGCCCATAGGCGCTTGCACCATGTGGCACCCTGCCCTACATCCCGCAGCATGACGGAGACATTACATATCATTGGCGGCGGCATGGCAGGTTCCGAAGCCGCATGGCAGGCCGCGCACGCAGGGCTGAACGTGGTCATCCATGAAATGCGCCCCAAGGTTGGCACCTTTGCCCACCAGACCGGATTGCTGGGCGAGATGGTGTGTTCGAACTCCTTCCGCTCGGACGACAGTGAGCAAAACGCTGTGGGCCTGTTGCATTGGGAAATGCGCGCAGCCAACGGGTTGATCATGGCCACTGCCGACCAACACCGCCTGCCTGCAGGTGGCGCGCTGGCCGTTGACCGCGACCCTTTCGCGCAATCGGTGACGGACGCCCTGATGGCGCACCCGAACATCACTGTGGATTATAACGAAATCAAAGAGTTACCCAGCGAGGGTCATTGGATCATCGCAACAGGCCCTCTGACCTCTGGCGCATTGGCCGACGCCATCGCGGCAGAGACAGGCGCCGAAGCACTGGCCTTTTTTGATGCCATCGCACCCATCGTCTACGCCGATAGTATCGACATGGAAAAAGCATGGATGCAGTCGCGTTATGACAAAGGCGAGACCGAGGAAGAGCGCACCGCCTACCTCAACTGCCCGATGGACAAAGACACCTACGAAGCCTTCATCGACGCGCTGCTAGCTTCGGACAAGGCAGAGTTTCGCGAAGGCGAAACCGC
>CALAIJ010000181.1 GCA_937923365.1 uncultured Sulfitobacter sp. | reverse complement strand
CGGTCTGCCTGAAAATGCTCAGGACAAGGTATCGGCGTAGGGCAACCGCTGGAATGAGCTTAGCCTCATGATATTGGCAGATCAAACATCCGCGCCCAAAACAAAGGACGCGAGGTGAAAGGGTGCGGGATCAAATGTGTCACGTTCGCAAATAGAGTTTTAAAAAATTATAATAAAAATCAATAAGGTCGGTTTAGTTTTCAGCGCTTTCAGCAATCGGCCCGCCAGTATTCAACCCTTAATAGAACCGATCTGACCGCAGGCCGATACCCCAAATAGGGTATCGGCTTGGTGCAATTGGCGTCAAGCGACGCGGAAACAGGCGCGCAGGTTTGTCAGAACACCCGGTTCGTTGGTGGAGGAGGCGTGCTGACCTGTCCGTTTGCTCCAAACGCGGGTGCCGTCCGCGCCACGCAGGGTAAAGTCCGCGATCGGGGTCAGGTTCTTGTAGCGCGGCTCGTAGACGATCTCGTCAATCAGCGTGTCTGCTGCGAGTGTGACGACACCGTGGTCAGACGCCGCGACGTCTTTGCCTCCAAGGCGCAGAACAAAATCAAAGGCATCGGGGTGGGTGATCTGTGTCACGCCCGTGCTGACCTCTTTGACCGCAAAGCCAAAGCCGGCGGTGCCGACTGTCTCGCCTGTTTCCAGCGAAAGGGACATGTCAAAGAACTCTTCGAACACATTGCCCAGCCGTTCGCCCAGCGTCGGGCCGCCCGATTTGCAGAAGGCCCAGACAGAGCCACGCACGCTGGAGGGCGGCAGACCCCAGTCATCGTGCACGCGTAATGCGCCCTTTTTTACATCTGGAAAGGCATCGCCAAAGTCGTCGCCACACAGCAATCCACCGGGTTTGATCAAGGGGCAGAAGCGGTTCATGTTCTGGGTAAAGACTGGATCGGAGTGCGTTGAATCCTCAAAGAAAACGTCGATCTCACCTTCGCGGGTGTAGGCATCGGGAGAGTACCCGTGGATCGGGACGATATTGTCCAACCCGTAGACATAAGCCTTGAACGCTTCGGGCGAGAGGTAGGGCGCTTTGGGTGTGCCGTCGCCCATCCATTTGGTCATCCAAGGCTCGTGCTTCCAAGGGTCGATGCAATAGACCGTGTTGGACGGTGCGTTCTTGGCAAAGACATAGGCGGTTGAGCCGTAAAGGCTGCCCGCTTCGACAACAGTGCCGTTCTCGGGAAAGGTTTTCGCCAGTGCTGCCAGAAAGATAAGCCCGTCCACGTTCATCGTGTTGGGAATGTCGAAGTTGATGTCGAGCCCGTATTTCTCGACAAATCGTTTGCTTTCATACTTCAGCATCTCAATCTTCCTTTGGCCTGTCATGGTTTGCATATGGACAGCCGCACCTGCGGCGTTGGCGCTGTTTAACCATAAGGCACAAGATTGGCAAAGGGGGCAGGAATTACGGGCGCCGGGTGCTGGACTCTGACGCGTGTCGCCCAATATATAATGGCATGAGCCTGCCACCCGGATTTCTTGAAGACCTGCGCAACCGCGCCAGCCTGTCCTCTGTGGTGGGGCGCAAAGTCATGTGGGATGCGCGCAAGTCCAATCAGGGCAAGGGCGACATGTGGGCACCGTGCCCGTTCCACCATGAAAAGACTGCCAGCTTTCATGTCGATGACAAAAAGGGCTTTTACTATTGCTTTGGCTGTCACGCCAAAGGGGACGCCATTTCCTTTGTCCGAGAGACCGAGAATGTCAGCTTTATGGAAGCGGTCGAAATTCTGGCCCGCGAGGCAGGCATGCCCGTGCCAAAGCAAGACCCCCGCGCGCAGGAGAAGGCCGACCGCCGCACGCAACTGGCCGAAGTCACAGAGATGGCAGTGCGCTGGTTCCGCATGCAGCTACAGACGGCGGGTGCCGTTGATGCCCGCAGCTATTTGACGCGACGCGGCCTGACTGACGCCGCACTTGACCGGTGGGAGATCGGCTTTGCCCCCGACAGTTGGCAAGGGCTGTGGGATGCGCTCAAGGGTAAAGGGGTCGAGGATGATCTGATCCTTGGCGCCGGTCTGGGCAAGCCCAGCACCAAAGGCGGGAAACCCTACGATACTTTCCGTGGCCGGATCATGTTTCCCATTCGCGACGCCCGCGGCCGTGCCATCGCCTTTGGCGGGCGCGCCATGGATCCCAATGACAACGCCAAGTACCTCAATTCGCCCGAGACCGAATTGTTCGACAAAGGCCGCAGTCTGTACAACATCAAGAACGCACGCACCGCGGCAGGCAAAGGGCAGCCGCTGATCGTCGCCGAAGGGTATATGGATGTCATCGCACTGGTCGAGGCGGGTTTCGAGGCGGCCGTGGCCCCCTTGGGCACCGCCATCACCGAGCACCAGTTGCAGATGTTGTGGCGCATCGCACCAGAGCCGATCATCACCCTTGATGGCGACACCGCCGGCCAGCGCGCCGCGCTGCGCGCCGTTGATCTGGCCTTGCCCGCGCTTGAGGCGGGCCAAAGCCTGCGCTTTGCCATGATGCCCGAAGGCCAGGACCCCGATGATCTGCTCAAGGCGCAAGGCGCGCCTGCGCTGCAAAAACTGCTGGATGCGGCCATGCCCATGGTCCGTTTGCTGTGGCAGCGCGAGACGGAAGACAAGGTCTTTGACAGCCCCGAGCGGAAAGCTGCACTCGACAAGGCGCTGCGCGAGAAGATCACGCTGATCAAGGACCCGTCCATTCGCAGCCACTACGGGCAGGAGATCAAGGACCTGCGCTGGCAATTGTTCCGCCCGCAGCCCGTTGCACGCGGGCAGGGTGGGCCGCGCAAGACGTGGGGGCAGCAGGCCCCGCAAGCACCGATGGCCAGTACCAAAGCCTCTGCATTGGTGACGGACGAGACGGGCCAAAGTGCGCAAGCGCTGCGCGAGGCCGTGATCTTGGCGGCCTGCGCCCATTGCCCGCAGGTGGTTGAGGAGTTTGAGACGGGACTGGAGCAGATGACCTGCAACGACCGCGAACATCGCGCCCTGCGCGACGTGATTCTGCGCCACGCCCACGAGGGGGCAGAGGTGTTGCGCGAAAAGATTTCCAGCGCACTGGGGCCTGATCTGCTTGAAAATCTGTGCCGGCAGCGCCATGTGGCTATCACGCCCTGTATCCGCAACCCCGACAACGCAGAGATGGCCGCAATGACCGTCGCTGAGGAACTGGCCAAACTGGAAACCATGCGGGGTCTGGACACAGAGATTGCCGAAGCGTCCGAGGACCTGACAGGGGTCGCAGACGAAGGTGTGACATGGCGGCTGAGCGAGGCGGCACGCGCCGCAGACCGCGCCTTGCGCACAGGCCAGGAGGACAAGGCCGAATACGAAGTGGGCGACAACGGCGCGCGCATCAAAAGGGACGAACGCAGCGCGCTGGATGCGCTGTTGGGCACGATCAAATACGACAAGGCCAAAGGGCGCGGGTAGCCAACTGCGTGGCATTTTGGCTGAGCTTTTAGGAAAAGTAAGGCAATCGCCTTTAAGAAGGGTAACGAATCACGCATGATTCGGAAAAACGAATCACCCTGCACAGGTGATTCGCTCAGGGACACGCTGGAGGAGCATCACATGGCTGCGAAAGACACCAACGAAGACGCCAAGCGCGACGGCGACGACAACGGCCATTCGCTCGATATGAGTCAGGCCGCCGTCAAAAAGATGATCGGCGAGGCCCGCGAGAAGGGCTATATCACCTATGACCAGCTGAACACGGTTCTGCCGCCCGATCAGGTCTCCTCTGAACAGATCGAAGACGTGATGAGCATGCTCTCCGAGATGGGCATCAACATCATCGAGGACGAGGACGCCGAAGAGGAAGACGCCAAGGGCGGCACCGATATTGCCACCACCGACAGCGCCAAGGAAGTTGCCCTTTCGTCCGGCACCTCTGAAAAACTGGACCGCACCGACGACCCTGTGCGCATGTACCTGCGCGAGATGGGCAGCGTCGAATTGCTGAGCCGTGAGGGCGAGATCGCGATTGCCAAGCGCATCGAGGCCGGCCGCAACACGATGATCGCGGGGCTTTGTGAAAGCCCGCTGACATTTCAGGCGATCACCATCTGGCGCGACGAACTTCTGTCCGAGGACATCCTGCTGCGCGACGTCATCGATCTGGAAGCCACATTCGGCAACCAGCTTGGCGACGAGGAGGAGACCACACCCGTCGTTGCGGGAGGGGCCCCCGCAGCCGAGAAAGCCGGCGACGAAAAGCAGGAACTCGATGCCGACGGCAACCCGATCACATCTGATGATGACGACGATGACGAGGACGAGCAGGCCAACATGTCGCTTGCCGCGATGGAAGCTGCCCTCAAGCCGCAAGTTCTTGAAGCACTCGACGTGATTGCCGGTGACTACGCCAAACTTTCCGAAATGCAGGATAATCGCATTTCTGCCACGCTGAACGAGGATAATTCGTTCAGCAAAAAGCAGGAAGGCAGCTACCAAAAACTGCGGTCCGAGATTGTGCTGCTGGTCAACGACCTGCACCTGCACAACAACCGTATCGAAGCCTTGATCGACCAGCTTTACGGCATCAACCGCCGGATCATGCAGATCGACAGCGCCATGGTTAAGCTAGCCGACCAGGCGCGGATCAACCGCAAGGAATTCGTCGACGAGTACCGCGGATACGAACTGGACCCCAACTGGCTGGAGCGGATGGGCGAAAAATCCGGTCGCGGCTGGCAGATGTTCATCGAACGCTCCACCGAAAAAGTCGAGGACCTGCGCGC
>CALAIJ010000180.1 GCA_937923365.1 uncultured Sulfitobacter sp. | reverse complement strand
GGTCCCAAAGGGTTCACCGCGTTCCTGAACGGGGCACAAACCATGGACCGTCACTTCCAATCGGCTGATCCTTTGGAAAACATGCCCGTCATGCTGGCTCTTGTGGGCCTGTGGCACAATCAGGTCTGCGATTATGCCAGCCGCGCGGTGCTGCCCTATGATCAGCGCCTGCGGTTTCTGCCCGACTATCTGCAACAGCTGGAAATGGAATCCAACGGCAAGTCCGTGCAGATGGATGGCGCGGATGTGGACCACCATACCGGTCCTGTTGTCTGGGGTGCTGCGGGCACAAACGGCCAACATGCGTTCTACCAGTTGATCCACCAAGGCACCCGCGTGATCCCTTGCGAATTTCTTGTTGCCGCCAATGGTCACGAGCCGGAGCTGGCCCATCACCACAGCCTTCTGGTTGCCAATTGCCTTGCGCAGTCCGAAGCCCTAATGCGCGGCCGATCCCTGGCCGAAGCAACCAAGCTGATGGCTGCCAAGGGCCTTGCAGGCGCTGAGTTGGACCGCCAGTCCCGCCACCGCGTGTTTCCCGGCAACCGTCCCTCGACCACTTTGGTCTATGCGCGGCTTGATCCCTACACTCTGGGCCAGATCATCGCTCTCTACGAGCATCGCGTTTTTGTCGAAGGGGTGATCCTGAACATCAACTCCTATGACCAATGGGGGGTGGAACTGGGCAAGGAACTGGCCACCTCGCTGCAACCCATCGTGGACGCAGAGGCACCAGCCGACAGCAAAGACCCCTCAACCGCCGCACTGGTCCGTTATCTGTTGGCACACCGCGACTAGGCCTGTCTTTTTCTGGCCTTAACTCTTCCCAGAGCGCGAGACAGCGTCTCGCACCGATTTGGCGCAGGCAAATCGCACTAAACATGTCCGGGCCTTTGGCCCGGTCCGCAGCCTACATCAAATCCGGTGCGCGGCCCACTCGGTTGGCCAGCCGCCCAACGGTCAACCCCTGCACAATGATCGAAAAGATCACGACGATGTAGGTACAGGTCAGGATAACAGGCTTCCATTCTCCGTCCGGTAAGGACAGGGCAAGCGCCACGGATATCCCGCCCTTCAACCCGCCCCAGGTCATGATCTGCGTGACACCCTGGTTAAATGTGCGAAACGGACGCAGCATGGTGATGGGCACGGCCACGGCCGCAAAGCGCGCGAAAACCGCGATGGCAATTGTCGCCAGCCCCGTCAGGACCAGGTCCCCGGAAAAGGCGATGGCAAAGACTTCAAATCCGATCAGCAGGAACAGCACCGCGTTGAGGATTTCGTCAATCAGCTTCCAGAAAGCATCCACATAGCGG
Organism: uncultured Sulfitobacter sp.; assembly: GCA_937923365.1. GTDB lineage: Bacteria > Pseudomonadota > Alphaproteobacteria > Rhodobacterales > Rhodobacteraceae > Sulfitobacter. The sequence continues at coordinate 1,757 of CALAIJ010000180.1, read as the reverse complement.
CGGGTTTCTTCTGACATGCCACGGGCTGTTCCGACGTCGCCGATCAGCAAGCCGGCGCAGACCGCCATGATGGGTGCGGAGACATGCAACCAGACCGCCAGTTCGTAGCCGCCAAAAGCCAGCCCCAGCGTCAGCAGCACCTCCAGCGAGTAGTCGTCAATGCGGCGCATGATCCGAAAAGTCAGCCAGCCCAGCACGATGCCCAGAACCGCGCCACCAACGGCTTCTTGCAGGAACAACAGGATCGCGCCGATTAACGGGCTGCCCTCCGCCGCGCCGTGATGAGCGCCGTCTGTGAACGCCAGCCCCACCAGCACCAGAAAGACCACATAGCCCACGCCATCGTTGAACAGGCTTTCGCCCGCGATCTTTGTCTCCAGAGACTTGGGCAGTTCCGCATCCCGCAGCACACCCAGTACGGCCACCGGATCTGTGGGGGAAATCAGGGCGCCAAACACAAGCGCAATCATGATCGGCATGCCCGTCAACCACGAGAACGCAAAGCCTACGATGACGGTCGAGAGGGCAATTCCCAGCGTGGCCATCAGGAACACCACAACCCATTCGCGCTTCAGATCGCCCATTTTGACGTGCAGCGCGCCGGCAAAAAGCAGCAGGCCCAGCATGCCTTCGAGCAGGGCTTCGGAAAAGTCGATGCCCAGTACAAAGCCGCGCACCGTGCCTGCCACGCCAAGCGAGGGCCAGACCAGATCAATCGCCAGCAACCCGAAGGACGCCAGCAGCGACACAATCAGAATACCAATCGCAGAAGGGAGCTTGAGATAGAGGTAGTTTATGGCACCGAACGCGCCCGCAAGCACGATCAGCAGGGAAGTGATTTGCAGGAAATTCATAAGCTACTTTCGATGGTTACACTGCCCGCCTAAGGGCGCACTGCGCGCTTCAGGGTGTCAGATCGTAGGTGATCCACATGGTGCGGGTGGCCAGTTTGTCATAAACGCCGCGCCCGCGGTAGTTGTCATCAGCCGTGATCCAGCGCACCACACCCCAACCCTTGTCGCGGGCCACACCTTTGACGGCGTCAATCAGCGCCTCCGCCGCACCAGAGCCGCGCGCGTCGGGGTCCACATAAAGATCGTCCAGGAACCCGTTGGTCGCCGCCTTCAGTTGGCTGACGAAAGGGCGGTAGTGGGTAAAGCCGATGATCCGGCCCGACGCGTCCTCGGCCACGAACCCATTGCTGGTATGATCTGCATCCATCAGCCAGCCAAAAACCGTCTCGCGCATATGAGGGGTCTGGTCGACTTTGTAGAACGTCGCGTAGCCTGCGAAAAGCTGCTCCCACGCGGGGCGATCAGCGGCAGTGATGGGGCGTACGGTTACGGTCATGACTTTATCCTTCGAAGGTGGCTTTGTCTGTCGCCTCGAACTTGGCACGGACAGGGGCAGGGATGGGATAGCGGCCAGAGCCATCGGGCCTGAGCAGCACCAGCACACAATCAAAAGTCGCGCGCAATGTGCCCCCCGCCCAAAGCTGTTGCGCCAAGCTGAAAGAGGTGTTGCGGAACGCCACGCAGCCACAGGTGGTGATGTAGTCCTCATCCATGCGCATTTCCTGCCGGTAGTGGATGGACCCGGACCGGATCACGATGCGTGGGTCTTCGGCATGGTCATATTGCGACAGGCCCCAGTCTTGGGTGTAGCGGATGCGCAACCGCTCGAACCACTCCATGTAGCGGGCGTTGTTGACGTGGTTCAGCACGTCCAGTTCGGAGAAACGCACCTGATCTGCCATC
>CALAIJ010000179.1 GCA_937923365.1 uncultured Sulfitobacter sp. | reverse complement strand
GCAGGTCGGCGACCCCTTCACTGAAAAGCGCCTGAGGGAAGCGACACTGGAGCTGATGGGCACAGGTGCGGTGATCTACATTCAGGATATGGGGGCAGCAGGCCTGACGTGTTCCGCTGTGGAAATGGGCGACAAGGGTGGCCTTGGCGTCAAGCTGAACCTCGAAGACGTGCCCCAGCGCGAAGAGAACATGACCGCCTACGAGATGATGCTAAGCGAATCTCAGGAGCGCATGCTTATGGTCCTCAAGCCCGAGCTTGAGGCAGAGGCCCGCGCGGTGTTCGAGAAATGGGATCTCGACTTTGCCATCGTTGGTGAAACCATTGCAGAGGACCGCTTCCTGATTGAGCTGAACGGCGAAGTCAAAGCCGATCTTCCGCTGAGCAAGCTGGCCTCCACCGCGCCCGAATATGACCGCCCGTGGGTCGAGACACCCCCCGCTGCGCCGCTGGAGAACGCGCCGCAGGTCGATCCAATCGACGGTCTGCGCGCCCTGATCTCTGACCCGAATTATGCGCACAAATCATGGGTTTTTGAGCAGTATGATACGATGGTCATGGGTGACACCAACCGTACGCCGGGGCTAGGGGCTGGGATCATCCGCGTACATGGTACGGACAAAGCGATCGCTTTCACCTCGGACGTGACACCGCGCTATGTCAAAGCCAACCCTGTCGAGGGCGGCAAGCAGGCCGTCGCAGAGGCCTACCGCAACCTGACCGCCGTTGGCGCGCGGCCCTTGGCCACCACCGACAACATGAACTTTGGCAATCCCGAAAAGCCAGAGATCATGGGCCAGTTTGTCGGTGCGATCAAAGGCATTGGTGCTGCGGTCAAGGCGCTTGATATGCCGATCGTGTCCGGCAACGTCTCGCTTTACAATGAAACGGACGGCACAGGTATTCTGCCCACGCCCACCATTGGTGCGGTTGGCCTGATCGACCACCCTGATGAAATCATTGGATGTGATGTACGCGACGGTCACATTGCCCTGCTGTTGGGCGAAACCCAAGGCCATCTGGGTCAATCCGCTTTGCTGGCCAGCGCTGGCCGCGTCGAGGGTGACGCACCCTCCGTTGATCTGGCGGCCGAGAAGGCGCACGGTGATTTTATCCGTGCCAACCGCGAGATGATCAAGGCCTGCACCGATCTCAGCGATGGCGGGCTGGCTTTGGCCGCGTTCGAGATGGCAGAAAAGGCGGGCGTTGGTGTCACACTTGATAGCGACGACACCGGCCAGTTGTTCGGTGAGGATCAGGCGCGCTATTTGATTGCCTGCAATTTTGATCAGGCCGAAGCGCTGATGACAGCGGCCCTTGCCGCCGGTGTTACGGTGCAGACAGTCGGCAAGTTCGGTGGCGCTGACGTGTCTTTCGGCACCAGCAGCGCTTCTCTTGCAGAACTTTCAGAAATATTCCGGACCACCTTCGCCAAGACTTTCGCCTGAGCCATTTGGTTTCGGAGGGTCCCGCAGTCGCGCTGTGACGGCGAAGACGCCCGTCAGGGCGGATAAGCGACCTGTTCAAGCAGACGCGCCTTCTCGCCCACGTCATCGGGACGGGAAATGACCTGCGCCAATTCCTCCAGTGACGCAATGGAATGGCCCGCGCGAAAGCTGTCCACATGAGGCAGCATCGCGCGGATGCCAGCAGCTTTGGCCGCGAACCCGTCCCAGCGCAGGAGCGGGTTCAGCCAGATCAGCCGCCGCGCCGTCAAATGCAAACGCTGCATCTGACGCGAAAGGTCTTCGGGCGTGTCGCGGTCCAGCCCGTCGGTGATCAGCAGCACAACAGCACCCTGCCCCATCACCCGCCGTGACCAGTCGCGGTTGAAGGTCTCAAGACAGGCTCCGATGCGCGTGCCCCCTTCCCAGTCCTGCGCCTGTGCGCCAGCCGCAGCAAGGGCCGCATCCACGTCGCGCGTGGCCAGATGGCGGGTGATATTGGTCAGCCGCGTGCCAAAGGTGAACGCATGCACCTGCGCCCAACCCGCCCCACGCGCGTTGGAGACCGCGTGCAGGAAATGCAGGATCACACGGGAATACTGGCTCATGGAGCCCGAGATATCGCAGAGCACCACCAGGTTAGGATAGCGCGGGCGCGGGGTCTTATGGGCCAATGCGTGCATTTCGCCGCCTTTGCGCAGGGCGGCGCGCAAAGAGCGCGCAGCGTCAATGCGCCCGTGCGGGCTGGGCATGCCGCGTCGGGAAGGCAATGGTTTCACAGGCAGGGCAAGACGTGACAGCATGCGCTTGGCCTGCGCCATTTCTGCCAGTGACATCTGCTCAAAATCGAGTGTTTTGAGGCGTTCTTTGGCCGACATGGTTAAACTTGCGTCCACTTCGATCAGGGTTTCCTCATCGCTGTGCTCTTCGTCCTGTTGCGGGGCCTCGGCCCCGTCGAGCAAGGCCTCCGCCGCGCGCTTTTCCGCGGCTTGCGCGGGGCGGTCTTCCTGCACGCCGCGGATCGCAGGCAGCATCGCCGCCATCATATGCTCCAGATAGCGCGGATCGCGCCAGTAGAGCCGGAACAACTGGGCAAAGACGCGGCGATGTTCGGGGCGGTTCACGAAACAGGCATGCAGGGTCCAGTAGAAATCCCGCTTGTCCGAGAAACCCGCCGCCTGCACCGCACGGATCGCGTCAATCACCCGCCCCGGCCCAATGGGCAGGCCTGCACGGCGCAAGGCGCGGGCAAAATGGGTGATGTTGCCTGCCAGTTTCGGGTCGTCGGGCAATTCAAGGGGGATGTGTTCAGCCATGAATGGCTGATTGAAGGGCGCTGCCCTTCAAACTTCCCGGGAATATTCTAGCCAGAAAAAGGATCATGCAGGTTCGAGCGATGCTTTTGCCTGATCAAGGATCCGCTTGGCCTCTGATCCGTGCAGTTTGGCTATATCGTCCTGATACTTCAGGATCGCACCAAGGGTGTCCGCGATGACTTCGGGGCTGAGGTTGATCACATCCAGAGCCAACAGGCATTTGGCCCAATCGATGGTTTCCGCCACGCCGGGTTTCTTGAACAGGTCCTCCGTGCGCAGATGCTGCACAAAGGCCACCACTTCGCGGCTGAGGGCCTGAGAGGCTTCGGGGGCGCGGGCGGCGAGGATTTCCATTTCGCGCGCGAAGTCGGGATAGTCCACCCAATGATAAAGACAGCGCCGTTTCAGCGCGTCATGCACTTCACGGGTTCGGTTGGAGGTGAGGATGACAATCGGCGGCTCTGGTGCGGCAATTGTGCCCATTTCGGGGATTGTCACCTGAAAATCGCTGAGTGCTTCCAGCAAAAACGCCTCGAAAGGGGCATCTGTGCGGTCCAGTTCGTCAATCAGCAGAATGGGCGCGCCACCTGTCTGCGGGCGCATGGCTTGCAGCAGCGGGCGTTCGATCAGGTAGTCATCGCTGAACAGGTCAGTCTTGAGGTCCTGACCCGTCCCCGTTGCTTCTGCCGCGCGGATAGCAACCATTTGCGCGGCAAAGTTCCATTCATACACAGCGGAGGAGGCATCGAGACCCTCGTAGCATTGCAGGCGGATCAGCTTGCGGCCCAGACCCGCGGCAAGGGCTTTGGCGATCTCGGTCTTGCCGACGCCTGCTTCGCCTTCCAGAAACAGAGGCCGACCAAGGCGCAGGGCCAGAAAAACGACGGTCGCCAGATCACGTCCGCAGACATAGCCCTCGCCTGCCAGCATGGCCTGAACCGCATCAATGTTGGATATGTCGCGCATCAAATGCTCCCTTTGTCCCCCAAGGTGCACCTGGACACGCCGCGGTCAAGGGGCAGCACATGCGGATTTGTCACGCCTGCACACATGAGGATGCAGGATTATTGACGGGATTCCCCGCGACGGGCATAGTCTTAACCAATATACAAGAGGTCAGCAGGCAAGATGCACTGCGGCCCAGAGGCGGACATGAGACAGACTTGGCAACCACAAAAGAGGCGGGCCACGTGAGCGATTTGCGTATCACGGCGGTGACCTGTGTGAAGAATGAAGGGCCTTTCCTGCTGGAATGGATTGCCTTTCATCATCTTATTGGCGTGACAGATTTCCTATTCTATTCAAACGATTGCAGTGACGGGACGGACCTTTTGCTGGACCGTCTACAAGACCACGGCATCTGCGCGCATCTGCCCAATCCGGCGACAAACCGCAATTACCAGATGCAGGCGCTTAAAGCGGCGCGCAAACACAGGCTGATCAAACAGGCAGATTGGGTCTGGGTGGCCGATGTGGATGAATTCCTGAACATCCATGTGGGCGATCACACCATTCCGGCACTGATTGAGGCTTGCGGCAATCCAAAAGCGATTTCTGCCACCTTTCAGTTTATGGCCAATGACGGGGTTGATGACTTTGAAGACGCGCCCGTCATCACGCAGTTCCTGCGCAGTCATAACCCCGATCTGTGGTGCGCAGAGCAAGCGATTGAGGTGAAATCGCTGGTCCGTGGCGACTTTCCTTTGGAGTACTTCGGCGCCCACCGCCCCTTCCACGATGAGGCGCGTGAAAGCCCTGCGTGGACCGATGGCTCTGGCAGGCCCATCGTCGGGCCCTTCCGCAAGCGCGCAAACAAGCGCCGTATCCGGGCCTATCCTGCGCGCGGCGCACGGGTGCATTGCACGCTGAACCACTACGCTTTGCGCTCTCTGGACAGCTATCTGGTCAAGAACGACCGTGGCGATGTGAACCGCGAACACCGCGCATTCGACGACACGTATTGGCGCGAACGCAATGACAATGCCTATTTCGACGACAGCATCCTGCGGTATGAGGCCGGTCTGCGCGCAGAAATGGACCGGCTAAAGGCGCTTGATGGCATAGGGGATCTTCACGCGGAAGCGGTCCGGCTGCATTGCGCAAAACGCGATGAGCTTCTCGCGCAGGACAGCTACCGCGAGATGCAGGCACAATTGCGCAACGCCCCGCCCTTTGCCGCTGTGGAAAGCGCGATCCGCGCGGAATTGGGGCTATCATGAGCAGACTACGCGTTATCAACCTTGCCCTGCCCAAAACGGGCACAACAACCCTGACCGATGCGCTGCGCCATGCGGGCTTGACGGTGGCAGACTGGAAAATCCGCAATGGTCAAGGCGACCAGCCTGATTTGGTGGGCAAACACCTGGGCAAGATCCTGTACTACGATTACTTCAACCACGGTGATCCGCTGGCGCGACTGGACGCATTTGATGCGATCAATGAGATGTCGATGGTCAACAAAGAGGCCTCGCTTTGGCCGCAGACCGATTGGGGCCTGCTGTCCGCCATCCAGAAACACCATCCCGGCGTGAAATTCGTGATGACCACCCGCGATCCTGCCAAGACCGCGGATAGTATGAAACGCTGGAACTCCTTGGGTAAGACACGTCTGCCCAATGCCGACGTACCGGGGTTGCCGCGCGGCTTTGGAAAGCGAACAAAGCATATAGAACAATGGCTTGAGAGCCATTATTCATTCTGCAGGCAGGTCTTTGCGGGCCGCGATAATTTTATGGAATACGACATCGAAGACGATACCGCTCAAGCCCGCCTTTCAGCATATCTCGGCATCGATCTGCCGTGGTGGGGCCAAAGCAATGTTGGCAAGACACCTGCCGTCAGCGAGGCTGGATAAATGCGCCTGACCCTGCTTATCGGCCCAACGGAGCAATCTGCTGCCCGTTTCCGTGCTCTCTTTAAGGAGAAAGAGAAAGCCTTGGCCAAACAAGGCATTGCGGCACCCGACTGGAACCATGTGCGGCTTTATGCGGCCTGCGCCGCCCCAGACGCGGTTGGTGTTTTGCGCTTCAAGCGCGGGCTTGACGGGCCTTTAGTCGGACGCACGCTGCTGCGCGAGTTTGAAAAGATCATTGCCACTGAAGTGGCGGAGACAACGGCAGATCACCTTGTGGTCTCTGCCGCGCAATTGGGCAACCTTTTGCATTCGACAGAAGAAGTGGCGCTGCTGAAATCGCTTCTCGACCCACATTTCAAGGACATCCGTATTGCCGCCCATTTGGACGAGCAAGCCCGCCTGCTGGCATCGCATTACACCTATGCCCTGCAAGAAGGCCGCCGCGCGTCGCTTGAGGCGGAGTTGACCCTCGCGAAAGGGCAAGACTGGTGGGGCGACGCCCTTGCCGCCCGCCGTGATCAGGACCCGGACTTTGGCCTTTTTGGCGATGTGCAGCACCCGCCGTTCTGGCTAGACTACAAAGCGCTGTTTGATCTTTGGGGTGGTGTTTTTGGCCTTAAAAATATCACCTTCCGCCCGCTGGATAGATCGGTATTGCTGTCTGACCGCGGCGCAGTTGAATTGACCGAAGTTCTGGGCCTCGACAAGCCTTTGGGCAAGGCACGCCCTGCCCGCGTGCCGATGCCGGAACCCGCTGCGAACCACACGCGGATGCAGCAATTCAACGCGGTCCTGATCGATTACCTGCGCGTGCATGACCTGTCCTGCCCGCGTGATTTGTGGACGCAGATGTTGAACGGCATGCGCGTTCCGGGCGTGCCTTTGTCCCCGGGCAGTCTGTTTGCAATCTCGGGCTCCTTCAAAACCGACAACGCGGACTTGATCAAAGAGTTTCCCGCTCTGAAGGCGGCGCTGACCCCTGACAAAAAGCTGCCCGCGTGGACACCTGCTGATCCTGAAATGGGATACCGCGCAACGCAGTATCTGGCCGCCTATGCCTATGCCATTCGCAAGCACAGCACGCCGCTGGCGCAAAAGCGCGAAGAACAGGCCATGGCCCAGCAATCCGCCGACAAGTTTGATGCGCTGCTGACCAAGGGCAAAAGCAACGAAAACAAACGCCTGCTGGAGCGTGTTAAAGTAAACCACCAGATGATCCTGTCTTCGCCGTTCCGCCCCCACAACAATCTTGGCGCGGTGAACGAGGCTGAACTGGCTGCCGCATACACGCCAATCCTACCGCGCCAGTTGAAGCCCGGCAGCAGCGGCAATGTGATCGTTGGCTGCATGAAGAACGAAGCCCCTTACATCGTCGAATGGGTCGCCTATCACCGTGCCATCGGGGTCGATAACTTCATCATCTATACCAATGACTGCGATGACACGACAGACGAGGTGCTTCAGCGCTTGCAGGCTTTGGGCTACGTCCAGCACCGCAGCAACGAGAACTGGAAGGGCAACTCCCCCCAGCAACATGCGCTGAACAATTCGTTGAAAGAGCCTGTCATCCAGAATGCGGAGTGGATTGCCCACATCGATGTGGACGAGTTTATTAACATTCGCACCGGAAACGGCACCTTGCAGGATCTGTTTGAAGCCGTACCCGATGCCACCAACTTTGCCATGACGTGGCGGCTGTTCGGGCATAACGGGGTCACGGCGGTCAACGATGATCTGGTGATCGATCAATTCGACACTTGCGCGCCCAAGTATTGTCCCAAGCCGCATACGGTCTGGGGATACAAGACCATGTTCCGCAATATCGGGGCCTATGCCAAAATCTCGTGCCACCGTCCGAACAAGCTGGACGAGAGCCAGTTGAGCGCGGTCAAATGGGTCAACGGATCGGGTCGCGACATGACACGTGATGCCGCACGTAACGGCTGGCGGTCGTCCAAATCCAATGTGGGCTATGACCTGATTCAGCTCAATCACTACGCCCTGCGGTCAGCCGACTCCTTTTTGATCAAACGCCAGCGGGGGCGCGCCTTGCACGTGGACCGCTCTATCGGGATCAACTACTGGATACGTATGGACTGGGGCGACTACCGCGACATCACGATCAAGCGGAACCTGCCCCGCGTGCGCGCCGAATACGACCGTCTGATGGCAGACGATGTCTTGCGCGGCTACCATCAGGAGGGCCTTGCCTGGCACAAGGCCAAGGCAGAAGAATTGCACAGCATGGATGAGTTCCGCGACCTCTACGCTCAGGCGCTGAGCGTCAAATTGAACGAGACCGAGAGGGTGGCCTACGCCCTCTCGCTGGATATGGAGAATTGAACATGGATGGTGCCATCAGGGACGAAACCACGGAATACGTCCGCTCGCGCGGGATGTTGTTCCCTAAAGACAATGACTTCATCAAAGGCCGCGTGCGCAAGCTGCTGCGGACCAACGGCTACGAGCAAAAGGAATCCGACGCCGCCTTGCGCGTTGTGCGCGAAGGCGATGTGGTGATCGAACTGGGCGGTGGCATCGGTTACATGTCGACGCTGGTCGCCTCAAAACGGGCCATCAAATCGGTGCATTCCTTTGAAGCGAACCCCCATCTGATCCCTTACATCCAGTCGGTTCACGCCGCCAATGGCGTCACCAATGCCCATGTGACCAATGCCATTCTGGGCCCGCGCAAAGGCAGCGTGAATTTCTATCTGCGCGATCCGATGCTTGGCTCCTCCATGGAGGTGCTGGAGGGCGAGGAAACCCCGCCCAGCGTCAAGGTCGATGTCCTGAACGCCAAGACCGTGTTCAAGGACATCAAACCAAACGTGTTGATCTGCGACATCGAAGGGGCAGAGGTTGATCTGATCCCGCATCTTGACCTCACAGGCCTGCGCGCCGCGATTATCGAGACGCACCCACAATGGATCGGCCCCGAAGGCATGAACAAAGTGATGCGCGCCTTTATGGATGCAGGCCTTGCCTATTATCATCGGGGATCGCACGGCAAGGTGCTGTGTTTCCGAACGGAGTGGTGATTTGACCCACCTCGCCTTGTTGTGCCTGCGCAATGAGGGCGCTTTTCTACTGGAATGGCTGGCGCATCACCGTGCAGTGGGCTTTGACGATTTTGTTGTTTTTTCAAACAATTGCGACGATGGCACGGACCTGATGCTGGACCATCTGGCGTCTTTGGGCTGGCTTACCCACGTCCGCAACGACGGCCCCTATGACAATGGCGGCATTCAGTTCACCGCCCTCAAAACCGCCGCAAAGATGGCGCAGGTACACGCCGCCAAATGGCTGTTGCCGCTGGATGTGGATGAGTTTGTGAACATCCACACCGGCGATCACACGCTGGGCGCATTGCATGCCGCCCTGCCCGATGCAGACGCAATCACCCTGACGTGGCGGTTGTTCGGCAGTGCCGATCAGGTGCGCTATGCGGACACACCCGTCACCCAGACCTTTACACGCTGCGCGCCTGTGGAAATGGCGTGGCCATGGCGGGCGGCCATGTTCAAAACGCTCTACCGCAATGATGGCACGTACCGCAAACCCGGTGTCCACCGCCCCCGTGACCCCGATAAATCCCGGCTGGACGATGTCAGGTGGTTTGACGGCCACGGCCGCCCTTTGGGGCCAGCCTTCAAGAACAAGCGCATTTTTTCCGACTACGGGCGCGACAACTACGGATTGGCGCAACTGAACCACTACCCTTTGGGCGCGCTGGAAAGCTATGTGCTGAAAGCGGATCGTGGCCGCGCCGTGCATTCCGATGATCTTCTGGGCCTCGACTATTGGGTGGAGCGGAACTGGAACATCGACACCGACACCAGCATCAACGCACTGGCCCCTGCCCGTGACGCCATTCTGGCAAAGCTCAAGGCGGATCCGACCTTGTCCGAGCTGCACGCGAAGGCAGTCACATGGCGCAAAACCCGCTTTGAGGCGCTGATGTTGCAAGAACCCTTCCGCGCGCTGTTCGGCCGATTGCTGATGGCACCCCCATCACGGCCTGTGGCCCCGCAAGCGGCACGCTTCATGACCCGTTATGCCCATATGGCGCGCAAACAGACCTCCTGAATTTTCGCCATATATTCCGTAATTTTGCCGCATTGAGCTGCTAGCCATGCGCAACACGTGCAAAATCCGTACGTTTTGATATCATGTGGGCCATGACAATGACCGATGACGCGCCATCGCTGGAGACAACCCTGACAGACCTGTCCAAGCAGGACTGGCTGCAGGCGATCTCTGCCATTGCGGAGGTGGACGGCTATTTTGAGCCCTTGGGCAATCGTCATTTCGCGGCCTTCATCGAAAAAGGCACCACACTATTGGTCACATTCGAGACCATTCAGGGCATTCAGGTCCTGTCGGAACGCGCGCAGCCCTTTGGCTGGGAAATGTTGCAAGGTTACGGCTGGTCGCACCTTTGCGTGGCCTCGGACGGCGACACATGGTTCCGCGATACAGCGATCTATGGCTACTTTGACCGCCTTGTCGACGATGGTTTCTTTGACGAATTCGATACCGTGTTGTTCTACGGTGCCGGCCCTTGTGCCTATGCTGCGGCTGCCTATTCCGTCGCCGCACCGGGGGCCAAAGTGGTGCTGATCCAGCCTCAAGCCACCCTTGATCCACGGGTCACCGAATGGGACGACCGCTTTACCGACATGCGCCGGACCGATTTTACCGCGCGCTACGGGTTTGGCCCCGACATGCTTGAAGCAGCAGAGGACGCCTATGTACTTTATGATCCCAAAGAGGATTTGGACGCCATGCACGCCGCCCTCTTTACGCGCCCCAATGTGAGCAAACTGCGCATGCCCCATATGGTCGATGCCCTTCAAACCGACCTGATGGAGATGTCGACGCTGGCGCCCCTGCTCAAGGCCGCGGCAGAAGACACGCTGGACACCCTCAGCTTTGCGCAGCTTTATCGCGCGCGCCGCGATTATCGCCCGTACTTGCGCAATCTCCTGAGCGCGACCGAGTCGCAAGGCCGCGATGCGCTGACCTTGGCTTTGTGCAAGAACGTGACCAGCCGCATGCATGACCCCCGCTTTGCGCGCAAACTGCGCAATCTTGAGGGTCTGGACTAGTCAAACCACTGGCAGCGCGCGCCCGGCCATGCTAGCCCGCTGCCCATGACACAAACGCACACAATCCGCCGCCCCGACGACTGGCATCTGCACTTGCGCGACGGCGATATGCTGCGCGCGGTCCTGCCCGCCACCACGGAACACTTCGCCCGCGCGATCATCATGCCCAATCTGGTGCCACCTGTGGTCACCTCGGCGGACGCCCGCGCTTACCGGGACCGAATTTTGGCCGCCCTGCCCGAAAGTGCTGATTTCACGCCTTTGATGACCCTCTACCTGACGGAAGACACCGATCCGCAGGATGTGGCAGAAGCCCATGCCTCCGGTCTGATCACGGCAGTGAAGCTCTATCCTGCGGGGGCCACGACAAACTCTGCCAGCGGTGTCGCCAACTTTGACAAAGTCTCTGCCGTGCTGGAGAAAATGGCCGAGATCGGCTTGCCCCTGTGCACCCACGGCGAAGTCACCGACAGTGCCATCGACATCTTCGACCGCGAAGCTGTCTTTATTGACCGTGTTCTTGACCCGATCCGCCGGCGCCACCCCGATCTGCGTGTCGTGATGGAGCATATCACCACGTCGCAAGCCGTTGACTATGTGCGCAGCGTGGATGCAGGCCTTGGCGCGACGATCACGACGCACCATCTGGTGATAAACCGCAACCACATCCTCGCCGGTGGTATCAAGCCGCACTACTATTGCCTGCCGGTCGCCAAACGCGAAGAACACCGCCTTGCCCTGCGGTCCGCTGCGACCTCTGGCGACAGACGGTTCTTCCTGGGCACCGATTCTGCGCCCCACACGGATGCCAACAAGCTTTTGCCCTGTGGCTGCGCGGGCTGCTTCACTGCCCCCAACACGCTCTCCATTCTTGCGGAAGTCTTTGAACAAGACAGTGCACTGGCAAACCTCGAGGCTTTCACTTCTCTGAACGGTCCTGCCTTCTACGGCCTGCCCTTGAACGAGGACACGCTTACCCTTGTGCGCGATATGCCCGCGTTTCCCGGCCACATCGACACCCCCGATGGCCCTGTCACCATCTTTGACCCCGACATGCCGCTACACTGGACCGCCTGACACTTTTTCTGGCCATAATATTCCCCGCCGGAGGCCTGAAATCTCTTCCGGCGCGCCCTCACGGAAAGGACCCCCGATGATCCCGACAAGCTACCCCGAAGCGCCGGAAATGGCGCGCCTGACCGCCCGTATGCTTTTGGAAATCGGCGCGGTACATTTCAACGCGGATGAGCCTTTCACACTGGCCTCAGGCCTGCCCAGCCCCACCTATATCGACTGCCGCAAGCTGATCTCCTACCCCCGTATCCGCAGCACATTGATGGACTTTCTGACCGTCACCGTGATGCGCAACGCAGGCTTTGAAGCCTTCGACAATATCGCCGGCGGAGAGACCGCAGGCATCCCCTTTGCCGCCCTTGTGGCAGAGCGTATGGCCCTGCCGATGACCTATGTGCGCAAAAAACCCAAAGGCTATGGCCGCAATGCGCGCATCGAGGGCGACATGTCCGAAGGCCAGCGCGTTCTGCTGGTGGAAGATCTGACCACTGATGGCGGCTCCAAGCTCAGCTTCGTGGATGCGATTCGCGAAACGGGGGCGACCTGCGGACATACTGCGGTGATCTTCTATTACGGCATTTTTCCGGACACCGAAAAGACCCTTGGCGATCATGGGGTTGCTCTGCATTCCTTGTGTACATGGTGGGATGTTCTGGCCGAGGCGAAGGCGCAAGGCGCGTTCAACGAGGCAACACTGACGGAAGTGGAGAGCTTCCTCAACGCGCCAAAAGAATGGCAGGACGCACGGAAATAACGCCGTCCAAACCACTGCATGTTGACGCGGGTGACTCTACTGACGCATGATGTAGTGCGCGCAAAGCTGCCGGAACTTATCCACAAAAACATACAATTTGCGCCACCTGACGGCTCTGTTTAAGACAGCTCTCAGGGACAAACGGGTGAGACCATGAATGAGATTTCCTCGCTGAACGCGAACCAGATTGCTGTGCAGGCACCAGAAACGATGCCCCATTCCACCGAGGCGGAGCAGCAGCTTCTCGGTGCGGTCCTGACCAATAACGATGTCTATGACCGCGT
>CALAIJ010000178.1 GCA_937923365.1 uncultured Sulfitobacter sp. | reverse complement strand
GGTGCCGATGGCAACGCCAGCTTCAACGGCTCCGAGGTCTTTGATCCCGATACCGGCATCATCAGCTACACGCCTGCCGTTCTGGGCAATGCGCATATCTCGTTCGATGTGATCGACGCGCTTGGCGCGGAAGCGACGCTTGATTTCGGCATCCGGGTGCGTCCCGACAATCTGGCACCTGTTGCCGTGGATGATCGTGGCTACCGTCTGGATCAGGATGGCATCATCGTCATTGATCCGTCCGAGTTGCTGTTGAACGACCGCGACCCTGACGGCGATGAGCTGTTCTTCCAGGAAATCTACCGCTTTGCCGTCAACGGCAAGGTGCGCCTGAACGACGATGGCATGATCGAATTCATCGCCCGCGAGAACTACAACGGTTCCGCCAGCTTTGAGTACACGATCAACGACGGCAACGGTCTGACCGACAGTGCTGTGGTGCATCTGACCATCCTGCCTGTGAACAATGGTCCCGTGATCCGCAATGATCTGGTCAAAGGTCTGGAGGACGGGCCGCAATACGTGATCCCCGCCGAAGCCTTCGGCAACGATCTGGACCTTGATGGCGATGTGTTGTTCTTCCAGCGCACGGAATTGCTGGGCGAGTTGACCAACCGCTTCCTGTCGCCCGACTACGACGTGCGCGCCACATCCGCCAACAACACGGACCTGCCAAGCTGGCTGTTCTTTGACGCGGACACCATGACCTTCACAGGCGTTGTGCCTGCGGATGCCACAGGTGATCTGGAAGTCGCCGTGTTCCTGAATGATCCGTCAAATGACGCGGTCTATGCCAACCGCTATACCTTCAACCTTGAACGTGACGGGACCATCGCGGACCTGGCCGGTGCAGGTATCAACGTTGCCGACAGCGTGCTGGAGGGTTTCCAGATCCGCGAGGCCTATAGCTGGACCATCGACGACGATCAGAACGATGTCGCAACCTTTGACATCGCGGATCACACGGTCGAGGCGCAGGTCAACGGCGGGCGCAGCCTGCCCAGCTGGCTGACCTTTGATGCGGCCACCCGCAGCCTTGCGATCTCTGACTTCGGGATCGACGATGGCGACCAGCTTGCCCGCGTCCAGATCGTCTTTACGCCGCCTGCGCGCGATCCGATCTTTGACGAGGACGGCAACGAAATCCCGCAGTACTTTGCCACCGACCGTGGCTTTACGCTTGAGTTCGTAATTGATCCGACCGACCCGCAACTGGCCGCGATCAATGCTGTTCTTGCAGGTGATCCCGCCCTTGAAGCGGCGGACCTGTTTGGTCTTGACCTGTCCGGCGCGCCCACCTTTGACGTGTCCCGCGAAAGCGGCGCACCGCTCAACAGCTGGCTCAGCTTTGACGAGGAGACGCTGACCTTCTCGGGCATGCCGCCTTCGGAATACGTGGGCGCTGTGCCTGTGCGCATCGACCTTGATGGCGGTGGCCTGCCGTCTATGTCGATCATCACCGAAGCGGTCGTGGACGAGCAATTCACCGTCATTGATCCGGGCAACACGCCTGTGTTCCAGATCAACGATTCACCCGAGCGTATCGACATCGTCACACCCGACGACTTTAACGGCAGCCTTGCGTTCCTTTATGACGCCGAAGACGAAAAGGGCGGCGAAAGCGAGACACCCGCCAGCATCGTGTTCAACGTCACGCCGACACGCGAACTGGCCGTTGCCAATGACGACACCATCATGTTGTTCGAAAACGGGCTGGTCACATTCGACGTCACCGATCTGATGATCAACGACCGCGATGATGACGGCGACGCCCTGCGCATCACCGGATTTGGCGATGTGGTGAACGGCACGATCATGGTGACATACGGCACGATGACCATCGACGCACCGAACGGGCTGACGCCTTTGGCGGACAGCACGTGGTCCGTGGCCCTTGCAGACGGCAGCGATGTGCCGGACTGGATGGCTGTGGACGCCCTGACGGGCACACTGACCGCCACCATTCCGCTGGATGTGATGGGCGATTATGACCTGCGCTTTACCAACAGCGATGGCTTGCTCAGCCAGTCCGAGGTGGTCGCGGCCAGCTTTGACGGCAACGCAGGCGCCAGCGTCACTTACGCACCAACTCCGGGCTTTGCGGGTCAAGAACTGCTCAGCTACACGCTGACGGATGACGCCGAAGGCGCAGTGACAGGCACCGTGATCCTTGATGTGGCCTCGCTTCTGGATCCACCCATCGCCGAGACGGACAAGGTCAACGCCTATGAAGACGGCGTGCTGGTTCTGACACCAGCGGACCTGATGGCCAATGACACGGACGTGGACGGCGATGCCATCCGCTTTGTGGGCATCGGTCAGGCCAGCAACGGCACCGTGTCCTACGACGGCGCCGAGATCACCTTCACACCCACCGCCGATTTCGCCGGGAAGGCCACGTTTGAATACATCATCAGCGATGATCGCCACGGCGAAAGCATCGGTCTGGTGCAGGTCAACGTGATCAGCACCAACCAGCGACCAGACGCCGTGACCGACCGGTTCGACACCATCGAAGACGTGCCGTTCGAAATCACCCGCGAGATGTTGCTGGCCAATGATACCGACGCCGATGGCGACATCATCCGCTTTGAATCGATCAGCTCCGTTGCAGGCGACGGCCGTTTGCTGGAACTGCCCGATGGCCGCTACCAGTTCGTGCCGGACGAAAACGTCACAGGCGAAGTCAGATTCAGCTACTCCATCACCGATGGGCGCCTGTCTGACCGCGGCCAGATCATCTTTGACATCGCACCCGTCAATGACGCGCCGATTGCCAATACCGATGGTCACTTTATCGGCAACATGGACGAAGAAATCCGCGTCGATTTTGCCGATCTGCTGTTTAACGACCGCGACGTTGAAGGCGATGCCTTCTCCATCGTCGAGGTCTTTGATGGCGACAACGGCACCGTCTATCAGGACGGCGATCAGGCCGTGTTCCAAGGCCGCGCCGGCTACTTTGGCGACGGTGGTTTCCACTACCGCGTCACGGACGAACACGGGGCGACAAACACCGGCTATGCCACCGTTCTGGTGATGCCGCTGTTCGAGGTTCCCGTGGCCGTGTCCGACGCAGGCTTCGAGATGGTCGAGGACACCTTCCTCGACTTTGATCCTGACGACCTGATGTCGAACGACTACATCCCGCTGGGCTCCGAAGTGATCTTCCTCGGTATGGAAATGGCCGGTCCGAAAGCTGGTGAAGGCAGCGTCGTCGAGCTGGACAACGGCATGTGGCGCCTGACCACAGACGAGAACTTCTTTGGCGAAATCCAGTTGAGCTATGCGCTGACCAACGAAACCGGATTCTTTGTCCCCACAACCGTTACCGTGGATGTGATCGGCACGTCTGACACACCCATCGCGGGCGATGATGCCCTCACGGTGGTTGAGGACACGCCGCTGACGATCTTTGTCACCGAGCTGATGCTGAACGACACCGATCCGGACCGTCAGGCGATCATCATCACCGAAATTCTCGACAGTGAGAACGTGACAGCCACGCTCACGGGCGACGGACAGGTGATTGTGACCCCTGACGATGGCTTCTCGGGCGACGGCTGGTTCGAGTATGAACTGCAGGATTCAGGCGGTGTTGCCACCACGGCGCGCGTCAATGTCACGGTCACGCCAGAGAACGACGCGCCTGTCTTGGGCGACCCCGGCACGCTCTATGCGGTTGAGGACCAGCTGATTTCCATCACGCTGCCGTTCAACGTAGCGACCGACCCTGATGGCGATGCGCTGATCGTTGATCTGCGCGGACCCGGCGGCACGGCGCTGCCCGATTGGCTGACCTTCGAGCCGGGCACACGCACCTTGACGGGCACACCGCCCGAAGGGGTTGCCGGTGACTTCATGCTGGAGCTTACGGCCTCTGACAACCAGCTTGAGACCACGCGCAGCGTGACGCTGCGGGTCTCGGAAGAGCTTGACCCTGTACCGGTCTTCACTTCTGGCGATGGCGCGCCTCTGGTCGCTGTCTCCCGTCTGGAGAACACGACAGACGTCATGCAGGTTGCTGCGGTTGATGTGGACGGCGCGGCACTGACCTACGCGATCATCGGTGGCGCAGATGCGGCCTGGTTCGAGGTCGATGCCGTGACAGGGCAGGTCAGCTTTGCCGATGCGCCCGACTTTGAACTGCCCACGGACGCGGATGATGCAGGCACTTACGAGGTCATCATCTCGGCCAGCAACGGGCTTTATGCCTCGCAGCAGGCGCTGCATGTCACCGTCGGCGACGTGAGCGAACCTTTGAGCGGCACGATCATCAACGGCACCTCCGCAGGTGAGGCCCTCAATTCGGTCACAGACCTTGATGATGTCCTCTATGGTCTGGGCGGCGATGACACGCTGGACGGCGGGCTGGGCAACGATACCCTGCGCGGCAATGACGGCAACGATCTGCTGTTGGGCGGCTTGGGCGACGATGGTCTGGGCGGCGGACTGGGCGAGGACACCGTGTCCTATCTGGGTCTGGGCAGCGACTATGCCTTTGACGTCCTCGACAACGGGCTGATCACGGTCAGCTCTGCCTTTGCGGATGATCTGGGCGCGGACCTGCTGGTCTCGGTCGAGTATCTGACCTTTGCCAGCAGCTACTTTGCCGATCCGGTCTCCATTGCGGCCACGGTCTTTGACACGGACGACCGCTGGAACTGGACCTTCCAGTCAACAGAGCGGGACGCAGAGGGTGATCTGGTTCGCGAGCTGCGCGTCAGCGACGATGGTCGCGAGTACGAGCGCCGCTACAACGACGAAGGCTCCGTCCAGATTTACGCCGATACCCGCGATGTCTGGAACACCACGCTGGACACCTTTGTGCTGGATGCCTCGGGCGCGATCCTGTCACAGGAGACGCTGTTTGATGACGGCCGCACCCGCGTGACCGACTACAGCGCCGGCCTTGAGACAGGCGCTTTGACCACAGACGTGGCGGATGTCTACAACTGGCAGACCACCACGACGCAGGTCTCGCCCACGGGGCAGACAACCTCCGAAGCGATCCTGTTTGATGATGGCCGCCTCAAGACGACGACCTTCGACAGCGGCATCGTGACCCAGGTGGTCGGAGAGGACACAACCGGCACCGCCTATCCATGGGAAAGCTATGTGCAGACCCATGATCCGGCGGGCAGGGTCACTGAAATCGCCTTTGCGATGGATGATGGCCGCACCAAAACCACCACCTACGTGGAGGGCAACAGGGCGACACAAGTGACCACGGATGACGCGGATGCCTATTCCTGGAGCCGCCTTGAGAACACCTATGACACGGAGGGTACGCTGACCTCGGCGCAGGTTGTCTATGACAACGGCCGCAGCCAGACCAAGACCTTTGTCGATGGTCAGGAGCGGATCCGTCTGGACGAAGACACCGGCGATACGGACACATGGGCCAGCCGCCAGTCGATCTTTGACGAGACAGGCGAACGGACATCCCTGACGGTGATCTTTGATGATGGCCACACCGAGACAACCACCTATGTGGACGGTGCCGCGACATCTATGGTCAGCAATGACCCGACCGACGCCTATGCCTGGACCAGCATCACAACTACGATGAATGCGGCGGGTCAGATCGTCTCGACGGACGTTGTGAACGATGATGGCACCACGGTGGCAACAACCTTTGAGGATGGCCGCCGCACAAGCGTGATCGGTCTGGATGCGGATGAGGCCTATGACTGGACCAGCTATACCCAGACCTTTGATGCCAATGGCGTACTGGCGCTGAACGTGACCCTCTATGATGATGGCCGCGAACTGACGGCGACCTATAACGCGGGCGTGCAGACGTCCTCGCAGATGCTGGACGTCGCAAATGCCTACACTTGGGCAAGCATCGACAAGACGTTCAACAGCAACGGGGTTCTGACGGCGACTGTCTACACGAACGACGACGGCACCGACTTTACGATTGACTATGCAGCACGGGCACTGACCACGGTGACGACCTTCGACACCGAGAACGCGTTCGACTGGAACAACCGGACCGTCACTTATGACGCGGCGGGCCTGCTGGCCACCAAGAACGTGCAGTACGACGATGGTGTGGAGGAAATGCAGACCTACGTTAACGGCCTGTCCTCCAGCTTCAGCAGCACCGATCCGCTGGATGCCCGTGACTGGACAACCGTCAACTACACCTATGACGCAGACGGCCAGCGCACGAGCAAGACCATCGTCTATGACGACGATGCAACAATCGTGACGACCTATGCAGGTGGCGTGATCACCGGGCAGACGGGCATCGACGACGGGTCAGAGCGGTCATGGGACAACTTTACCACGACCTATGTGGACGGTGCGTTGTCAAATGCGATGTACGCCTATGACGACGGGCGCACAGTGACAAAGACCTACACGGACGGCATTCAGGCCATGAAGACGGAACTGGATACGGCGGATGTCTTTGAGTGGGCCGAACACGTCACCACCTATGATGCGACGGGCGAACTTGTGACCCTGAGCAGCACACTGGACGACGGTCAGGTCAAACTGCGCAGCTACGAAGACGGCGTGCCGGTCTCGCTTTTGGCGACGGATGTGGAAGACGTCTATGCGTGGAGCACGAAGAGCACCGCCTATGACACAGACGGCAACCGCACATCGCTGACCACCACGTTCGACGATGGCACGACGGACACCTTCATCTTCTGATGAAGACCATAAAGACTGCCCGGGCCCCCTCCGGCTTGGGCAGTCTATTATACATAATGTTGATTATCCGCGGAAAGCCGGTGTAGCAGCAAAGCTAAAATGTCACCCGTGAGCAATTCAGGAATGTCACTCTGCCCTCAATAAGCAATGAGGGTGAGCGGACATGGGATGGGTGGTTAGAGCGAGCGCAAGTTGAACCGCGTGGAGATTTTGGCGGCTGAGATGCTGGCCGAACATCACGGCTTCAATAAGACGGGTCGTCGACCACCTGGGCGACCTTCGAAGATGGAAGCGTACTACGAGCGCAGGCGGGCAGAACGCACGACAACTACGGAGAGCCAAACATGACTTTCTTTCAATTTTGCAATTGCGCCCGCGCCAGTTGTTGCGACCTAAGCTACCACAATGCAAAGTGCGCTACATGAGCCGATTTGCGCAAATCCATGACGCTTTGAAAGACCAAGGCTGGTCTGTCAAAAAAGTTGAACAGCCAAGCGATTGTTGGTGGGCAAAAGAAATCTGGAAGCTGCGGTCTCACTGGACACCCGAAGGCGTAGTGATTTTTCTAACCTTGTTAATTGATCCGATGGCCGAAATTGACGACAACAATCCTCCGGACAGTGCAGTTTGGGCTGTTGGACTTACCAGTAGCTTTCCAAATGATCGCCTCGACGCTGAGCGTCAACTGATCTCGATAGGTCGCCGGATGAGCAAAACGATTGACGAGATTATCGAAAGTTCCAATCAAATTCGATTGTCGGCATAGGCTAAGTGCTACCCGCAAAGCCAGCCAGGGCTGCGATATGTGAGGTCTCCGCCCTGTCAGGCTTTGCGACCGTCGGCGCTGTTGGTGACACTTCTGCTTTGCAAACCCCGTGACATTTCAACTTGGTTGCAACAAGCCGGTGCGCAAGATACCCGACACAAACCGTTGACCTCATGATCAGCCACTCCTTGGCTGCCAGTCTGGCATCGGCATCATATACGGCGCACCGGACCTGAGCGACCTTGTCCTGCATATCCCTGTCAAAGGCATCGCGCGCAATCACCCCAAGCCGATTGGGGCGCGACGCCAGAACCGCTGCGAGTGCTGTAGCGGGGCTCTGCGCGCGAGACATCAAAGGGGGCACACGCATGCGCCCCCTGCCCTCGATACCCTCGCCTGATGCGACAGCGTTAGCCTTGGACGGGATCAGACGTCTGCGCCTTCTTCATCCGCTCCAGTGTCTCTTCATCGACGAGGCTTGCAATGATCGGATGCATGCGCAGATCGCCTTCCTTGACGACCTGCCGAAAGTTGGCAATGACCTGCCCCGTGGTCTTTTTATCAAGGGCGATGACGTCCAGCAGCCAGTTGATGTTGCCAGAGGTCCATTCATTGGCCCGCAACCGGATGGGGAACGTGCCGCCGCGGATTTGCTCGCGGATCTTCATATCGACTTCTTCGGAGACGCTGGCCCAGATGGCCATGCCCGCCATGTCCGGCCCGGCCGATTGTTCTGGCGGGGTCTTGCTGTACGCGATGGCGATTTTGTCCAAGGTCAACGGCTCAAGCACGAGGTGCTGCAAATCTGCGAGCGTATGGTGCTTGTAGCGCGGCTGGCCCATCATCGCCATGACGACCTTGCCAAAACTCTCGCGGACCTGACTGCGCAAGGCGGCGATCTTTTCGGCGACTTCCTGTTCATTGATCACAGGCGCGTCGGGCATTTTGGCGGCATTGTCTGCGCCGTTCTTCTTGGCTGGCTTTGCGGCCTTCGCGGCAGGTTTCGCTGCGGGCTTTTTCTTGGCTGTCTTCTTGGGAGCTTTGGTCATTAAAATATCCTTACCGTTCTAAACTTTATTAAGAATTGGTTTACCATAAAGCATCTGCAATCAAACGGTAAATGTGTTTTTAGGCACAATGCCTTTGCATCAGGCGGAACCGTCACGGCTGACCACAAGCACTTTGTGCAGGCTGGGGTCGGCTGCGCTTAGCGCCGCCAGCAGGTGCTGCGACAGGTGGGTGGATACGTAGTCGGCCACAAACCGCGTCGGGGCAAGCAGCGTGGCGCAGTTGTCCTCAAACCCAAGCGCCTCCAGTCGGGCGAACCAGGCATTGGCCAGCGCCGGATCATCCCTGCGCAGGCTGGCAAGCGCCTTGCCCCATGCATCCTGCCCCACGTCCGGTTGCGGTGCCGCAGTTTGAAACGGGATGACATTGGCTGCAGGCTCTGGCGGGGCCGCCTGCCCTGCCCCCATCCGCGCAACAAAGTCAGGCCCGATCGTCTCCCACGCGGGTTCTGTTGCTGCCAGCAGGACACCCAGATCAAGGGCATAGACCGTGACCCGCCCCTTCACCCCTGCCCGCTTGACGGTCAGCCAGCCATGGGTGCGCAGCTTGGCAAGCTCGCGCTTTACGGTGCGTTCGTTGACATGCCACAGGCGCGCCATCTCGGCGCGGCCCATCGACAGCTCGTTGGTCTGCCAGTTATACCGTGTGGTGATCAGAACCATCAGCCGAAGGATCAGCCGCTGATGATGTTTGGACGCAGCCAAGGCTGTGATGCCAAGCGCGGACAATACATCGTATCTTAAGGTGGACGCATTGCGCCCGACCGCTTTCTTGACCTGCATCAAAAACTCCACTCGCCCTATCGGGATCGCCTCAGGTATGTCGGATATCGCAGCGCTTGGAACGCTATTCCCAACTTACGTCCTATTTGCGTCCTTGAACCCGATTCTGTCAAGGGCTGCGCGATCAGGCCTGCTGTCTGGACCCTAATCCAAATCTAAAAAATATTAAAATGGTGAAGGTTTAGGTGAAGGGGGACATCTAGAATGACCCCCTATTCGCAGGTTATGTCCCCCCATGGGTAGAGGTTGGCGCGAAGGCGTCCCCCTATATCTATCCCTCTGGGCATTCCATCCAGGTCAGACAACCGCCGAATCGGTTCCCCCTCGTGTGGGCTGCGTTTCTTACCCATGGGTAAGGGTGCGCGCTGCGTTGGCTTCACCATATTTCAATTTACAAAATATGCAAATAGCGCGTAAACACGAAAATAATCGGCAATAGCGTCCGCGAAAGGGCCCCACCATGTTTACCCACGAGGATCTGAGCACGCTTCAGGCACGTTCTCTCAAGCTTCAAGGCTGGATACGCCAGCAGACCTTCTCCCCCGAGATGGAGAAAACCCTGCGCCGC